>JBBQDD010000141.1:0-6541 GCA_038319335.1 Sphingomonadales bacterium | reverse complement strand
CGAGTTAGCCTTTTGCCCCGCCCGGAGGTGGTCGGGATGTTGGGATCAGACGGCGGCGCTGAGCTGTTTGATATCTTTGTTTAGGATCTGGTCGTTCTCCGAATAATCGACCGGACAATCGATCAAGTGAACCCCAGGCGTATCGAGGCAGTGCGCCAGCAAGGCAGGTAATCCTTGAGCGGAGTCGACCCGGTGGCCGATCGCGCCATAGCTTTCGGCATATTTGACGAAATCGGGATTGCCATAGGTCAGGCCGAAATCCTCAAACCCCATATTGGCCTGTTTCCAGCGGATCATGCCATAGCTGTTGTCGTTCAGGATCAGCACCGTGATGTTCAGCTTCAACCGGACCGCGGTTTCCATTTCCTGGCTGTTCATCATGAACCCGCCATCGCCGCAGATCGCCATCACCTTGCGGTCGGGATAGACCATCGCCGATGCCATGGCAGACGGCAGGCCAGCGCCCATCGTTGCGAGTGCATTGTCCAGCAGCACGGTGTTTGCCTGGCGCGCGGCATAATTGCGCGCGAACCAGATTTTATACACCCCGTTATCAAGGCAGATGATTCCGCTGGGCGGCATCGCCTCGCGAATCTTGCGCACCAGATAGGGCGGGAAGATCGGGAAGCGGGCATCACCGTCAAGCGAGCTGGTATGCGCCACTTCGGCCGCGCGCGCCTTGGCCATGAAATCGAAATTCCATGCCCCCTGCGGCATGATGTCTTCCTTCATCTGCCAGATCGCATTGGCGATATCGCCGATCACCTCGATCGACGGGAAATAGACGGGGTCGACAGAGGCGGTGTTGGTGCTGACATGGATAACCTCGGTGCCGCCCTGCTTCATGAAGAAGGGCGGTTTTTCGATCACGTCATGGCCGACATTGATGATCAGGTCGCTATGCTCGATCGACCGGTGGACGAAATCGCCCGACGACAGCGCGGCGCAGCCCAGGAACTTGGGGTGCGTTTCATCGATCACCCCTTTGCCGAGCTGGGTGGTGACGAAAGGAATACCGGTTTTTTCGATGAACTGCTGCAGCATCCGGCTCGTCATCGTGCGGTTGGCGCCAGCGCCGATTACGAGCACAGGCGATTTCGCCGCCTCGATCCGGGCAACAGCGGCGCGCACTGATTTGGGGTCTGCGGTAGGGCGACGGACAAGGCTGCGCTTCAGTGGCACGCTGTCGGTTTTCTCGTCGGCGATATCTTCGGGAAATTCGATATGCGTCGCGCCGGGCTTTTCCTCTTCGGCCAGGCGGAATGCTTCGCGCACGCGGCTCGGGATATTGTCGGACGACGCCAGCTGATGCGTATATTTGGTGATCGGGCGCATCATGTCCACCACGTCCAGGATCTGGAAGCGGCCTTGCTTGCTCGATTTGATGGGCTTCTGGCCGGTCACCATCAGGATCGGCATGCCGCCCAGATTGGCATAGGCAGCCGCCGTCACCAGGTTGGTCGCGCCCGGCCCCAATGTGGCCAGGCACACGCCGGTCTTGCCGGTGTGGCGGCCATAAGTGGCAGCCATGAAGCCTGCACCCTGTTCATGCCGGGTGAGAATCAGCTTCACCGATGTAGAGCGCGACAGGCTGTCCAGAAAGTCGAGATTTTCCTCGCCGGGAACGCCGAACACATACTCAACGCCTTCTTCTTCAAGGCATTTGATAAAAAGATCCGACGCTTTCATCGCTGTTCCCCCCACACGGAATTCGTACCGTCGCCGTCATGTTTGGCCCCTGCGACGGCGCTGACGAAAAACCCGTTGCCACAAAATTTCATCCGTCGCACCCCGATTTGCTGGTGAATTCTGCCGTCGTGGCGCGCCGCAATCAATTATCGCGCTTCTTTTCAAAGTGTTGCCGGGCTGTATTCGCAAAACAAAAGATCAAAACGCCGCCGCGCACTAGCCAAGACTCATTATCTTCTGAAATACAGCGCGCGGGGACGATAATAAGCGATTCGACGCTGATCCCCACAGGGGCGGGACAACAACGCCCCCTATAGAGAGGGAGGTTTAAAATGGCCGTCAGTGATCATGTCGATTTATCCGTATTCATGGAGGGCGTGAAGAAGCGCAACGTCGGGCAGCCCGAATTCATTCAGGCAGTTCAGGAAGTTGCGCAGGATATTTACGAATTCATTGCCGATAAGCAGGAATATCACCACTATCAGATCTTGCGCCGGATTGCCGAACCCGATCGGATCATCTCGTTCCGCGTGTGCTGGGAAGATGACAACAACAACATCCGGGTGCAGCGCGGCTGGCGGGTGCAGAACAACAACTCGATCGGCCCGTACAAGGGCGGCATCCGCTTTCACCCGTCCGTTACGGAAAGCGTGTTGAAGTTCCTGGCGTTCGAACAGACCTTCAAGAACGCGCTGACCGGACTGCCGATGGGCGGCGGCAAGGGCGGGGCCAATTTCAACCCCAAGGGCAAGAGCGATCATGAAGTGATGCGCTTCTGCCAGAGCTTCATGACAGAGCTTTACCGCCATGTCGGCGCCGATGTTGACGTGCCAGCCGGCGATATCGGCGTGGGCGCGCGCGAAATCGGGTATATGTTTGGCCAGTATAAGCGGATCACCAACCAGTTTACCGGCGTGCTGACCGGCAAGGGCCTGGAATTCGGCGGTTCGCTGATCCGCACGGAAGCCACAGGATATGGCGCGGTGTATTTCCTGCAATCGATGCTGAAGACCAAGGGCATGGACCTGGAGGGCAACACGGCGGTGATCTCCGGCTCCGGCAATGTCGCCACCCATGCGGCCGAAAAGGTGACGCAGTTGGGCGGCAGGGTGCTGACCTTGTCCGACAGCGAAGGCTTTATCCATGATCCCGACGGCATCAGCCAGGACCGGATCGACTGGGTAAAGGTGCACAAGACCAAGCGTCGCGGGCGCATTTCGGATTATGTGAAGGAATTTCCGGGCGCGACCTTCCATGCCGGAAAAACGCCGTGGGGCGTCAAGTGCGATGTTGCGCTTCCCTGCGCGACCCAAAACGAGCTGTTGGGCGACGATGCCCGGACGCTGGTCGCCAATGGCTGTATCGCGGTTGCCGAAGGGGCGAACATGCCGACCACGCTTGAGGGCGTCCACGTGTTCAAGGACGCGCGGATCATGTTTGCGCCGGGCAAGGCCGCCAATGCCGGTGGTGTGGCGGTTTCGGGGCTTGAGATGAGCCAGAACAGCGGCCGCATCGCCTGGAAGGTCGCCGAGCTGCAGCAGCAGCTGTTCGATATCATGGAGGGCATCCACCAGCGCTGCGTTGAACAGGGCAGCGGCAAGGACGGCTATATCGATTATGTGAAGGGCGCAAACATCGCGGGTTTCAAGAAAGTGGCCGATGCCATGCTGGCGTTCGGGGTTGTCTGATCGCGGACTGCCTGCCTGAAATGGCTTGCCGCCGCCTTTCCTTCGGGAGGGCGGCGGCGGGTCGTTACGGCAGCAATACTGCTCACTGTTGGTATCAACGCGGTTGACGTTTCAGCCTGGCGTCGACACCGCATGCGCAGGGTTCGGATTGCGCCTGCTCAAAGCCCGTTGAAAAGCGGGTGTTGGCCCAGGTGCCGTTGGATTTTCGGTCTTGAAAAGGGACGACGCGGCATCGGGTGTGCAGTGAAGCATCCTTGCTGTTTTGCCCTTTTTCTGCGTAAGCGTGGCATGGGGTTTGGGTCGTTTTTGGCGGTGATGTGGACAAAAGGGGCGGTGTCCCTTGCGCATTTCGTTAGGCGGCATGGGGTAGCAGCGTAATGAAATCATTCACTCAATTGCCTAACAAAGCGGCACTTTTGAGTACCAGCTTTCGCCGTTGTGCAAGCTTTTCACTGGCCTTTCTGCTCGCCTATCCCGCCGCTGCGCAATCGATTGCCGAGCCGACCGTGCGAGTCGGCTCCGCGACCATCACCGGCGTTGGCACCACCAACGTCCAGATCACCCAGCATTCCGACAAGGCCGTCATCGACTGGCGCAAGTTTTCGGTAGATGCAGGATCCAGCGTCACTTTTTCGCAGCTGAACTCCAGCTCGATTGCACTCAACCGCATTACAGGGCTTACGGAAACCCGGATCGATGGCTCACTGGTGGCCAATGGCCAGGTGTGGCTGCTCAACCCCAATGGCGTGTTGATCGGTGGCGCAGGGCAAGTGTCGGCAGGCGGATTTCTGGCGACCACCCATGCGCTGAGCAATGATGATTTCGTTGCCGGAAAATATGCGTTCGACGGCACCGACGCCAAGGGCGGCGTTTTCAATTTCGGCACCATAACCGCCGCGACGGGCGGCTATGCCGTGCTGGCGGGCAACCGGGTCGGCAATGCTGGGCTGGTGCAGGCGCGGCTGGGCGAAGTCGCGCTTGGCGCGGGCAAGGGCTTTGCGCTCGATCTGGCAGGCGACAAGCTGTTGTCATTCAGTGTCACCGCCCCGCTGGAGGTGATTCCGGCTGGCGGCGCGCTGGTGGAAAATATCGGTGTGTTGTCGTCGGCCGGTGGCCGCGTGCTGCTGACCGCAAAGGCGGCGTCCGATGTTGTGGGCGGGGTCATCAACACCGGCGGCCTGATCGACGCCACCAGTGTGTCGATGAAGAATGGCCAGATCATCCTTGATGGCGGTGCCGTCGGCACGGTGATCGTCGGCGGCGTCACCAACGCCAGCGGCAGCGGCGCGGGCGAAACGGGCGGGCTGATCCAGGTCGCTGGCCAGAACGTGGTTGTTGATGCAGGCGCCAAAGTGCTGGCAACCGGCGATGCCGGCGGCGGGCAGATTTATGTCGGCGGCGGCTGGCAGGGCCAGATTATCAACGGCCGCGCCAGTTCCGTGCGCGCGGCGCTTGCCTCCACCGCCACGCTTGATGCCAGCGCGACCGGCAACGGCAATGGCGGTACCGTGGTGCTGTGGTCAGACGTCAATAATGTAAATTCGATGACCATCGCGCAGGGCAGCCTGTTCGCGCGCGGCGGTGTGCTGGGCGGCAATGGCGGCCGGATCGAAACATCCGGGCGCTACCTGTTCACCAGCGGCGCACGCGGATCGGCGGCGTCGCCGCTGGGGGCAGCGGGCACCTGGCTTTTCGATCCGTATAACGTGGAAATCATTTCCGGCGGCCCCAGTATCATCAATCCTGGGTTTGAAATGGGCCTGACCGGCTGGTCCCCGTTCAACGGCGGCACAGCGGCGATCGTGACGAGCGTTACCGACAATGCCGGCACCACCTTTACGTCCCCCGTGTCGTCAGGGGGCAATTTCGCGCTTATCGATGCTGCGGCACAAAATGTGCAGTCGGGTATCCAGCAAAGCTTTACCGCATCGGCGGGGCAGACGCTCAACCTGTTCTCGATTTTCGTCAGCCGCGATGGCGGGCAGTTTAACGACAATGGCGGCGTTCAGCTGGTCTTGCCAAATGGCCAGACCGTGTCGCTGTTCCAGCGCGACATCGCCTCACTGGGCGGCGCTGCATCGTCGGGCTTCGTCCAGTCGACGGTCAATTTCGCAACGACCGGCACCTATACGATCCAGGGCTATGCGACTAACATCGCCGATTCGGTTGCCAATTCGCAGCTGGGTTTTGAACTTTCCGGCAGCACTGGCGGCGCAAGCACCAACGGCGCATTCGGCAACGTCAACGGCACCCAGGTTTGGACGCCCATCGGCAATACGTCGACGATCGACGTCAGCCAGATCACAGGCTTTCTGAACGCGGGTACGAATGTTCAGATCACCACTGGCGTTTCGAACATCGGTGCCGAAGCGGGCAACATCACCGTCAGCGCGGCGATCGCCAAGACCATGGGTGCGGCCACCTCGTTGCAGCTTGATGCGCTGGGCGGGATTTTCATCAACCAGGCAATCAGCTCGTCGTCCAACGCGCTGGACGTGATCCTGAACGCCGGGGCGGGCGGCATCGCGCTAAACGCGGGCGTGAACACCAATGGCGGCGCGCTGACGCTGAACACCACTGGCGCGGGCACGCAGACTGCGGCGTTCACGACGTCTGCACTGTCGCTGAACGGCACGGGCGGCGCCTATACGCTCACCAATACGGGCAATGTGCTGACGTCGCTGACCGGGACGACCGGCAGCATCAACCTGGTCAATAACGGTTCGACCACGAGTGTTGGGCCAGTTACCACCACGGGCGCGCTGACAGTTAACGCAGTGGCGACGGGTTCGAGCCTGACGGTGGCGGGCGCGGTATCGACGGGTGGTGGGACATCGCTGACGTCGGGCACTGGCGGTCTTGCGGTGAACGCGGCGATCGGCACAGGCGGCAATGCGCTGACGCTTTCATCGACGGGTGCGGTTAACCTGGGTTCGGCGGGCACGGTCTCGGCTGGTGCAACGTCGATCACCGGCAGCAGCATCGCGCTCGGCGCAACGCTGAACGCGACGACTCTGGCGCTGTCATCGACAGGTTCGGTGACGCAGGGCGCGAACGCTGCGTTCACCACATCGTCGCTGGCATTGAATGGTACGGGCGGTGCCTACACCCTCACCAATGCGGGCAATGTGCTGACGTCAGTGACCGGCACGACCGGCAGCATC
>JBBQDD010000140.1:0-6555 GCA_038319335.1 Sphingomonadales bacterium | reverse complement strand
GATCATGGCGGTGTTCGTCTTCCTGCGGGTGACGTCGCAGTTCATCTATTTTCAGTTTTAGAGTGCGATGACATTGGGTTGATGTGCCCTTCATCCGTTCGGGCTGAGCGAACGGTTCAAGGTAAGGTCATCGCGTTCCGAGGCGGGGACCAAAGGGGAGGGGGAGAGCTGGGAATGGCACAGGCTAAACGCCAGACCCACGTCTCCCGCCGCTGCTATACAAAGGGTGGAAATCGGCCGGCGCGTCTAGCCGCGGTATCCGGGGCTCGACGACGTTTCGTAGCTTTGATCGTCAGTCAAAGCGTCGTGATTTTTGCTTGTTTTGCCAGACGATGTGCACGCCCCCCCGCGCTGTCACACGTTCAGGCGGGCGCGCATTTCCTTGCCGGGTTTGAAATAGGGCACGCGCTTCGCGGATACCGCGACGACTTCGCCGGTGCGCGGGTTGCGGCCGCTGCGGGCGTCGCGAGCGCGGGTGGAGAAGGCGCCAAAGCCGCGCAGCTCGACGCGGCCATCAGCCGCCAGGCGTGCAGAGATTTCATCGAAAAACGTGGACACGATCGCTTCAACGTCACGCGGGGTGAGATCAGGATTTTCCTCGACCAGCCGCTGAACAAGTTCCGAACGAATCATCACATTCTCCCCCAGTGTCACGTACACCGTGGCAGTGCCCCCGCACCGTCACGCCTCATCGGGGGCATTAACCATGTTTCGCGTTACTTGCTAGAATGAGCGAGCAACGATATTTCACATCAGTGTAACAAATGGGGATATGGCGGGTGCCACATCCCCATTATGAGTAGCTTACTTCTTGGTATCGCCCGAGCGCGCCTTGAGCGCCTCGCCCAGGATGTCGCCCAGTGACGCACCCGAATCGGACGAGCCATATTGCGCAACAGCCTGCTTCTCCTCGGAGATTTGCATCGCCTTGATCGAGAAAGTCGGCTTTTTCGACCGATCAAAGCCCGTTACCATCGCATCGAACTTCTGCCCGACCTGGAAACGCTCCGGCCGCTGCTCGTCGCGGTCGCGGCCCAGATCCGTGCGCTTGATGAAGCCCGTCGCGCCGGCATCGCCGGTCTGCACTTCAAGGCCCGCATCGCGCACTTCGAGCACGGTGACGGTCACGATCGCGTTCTTGTTCAGGCGTGATCCGGCATCGCCGCCTTCGCCTGCCGCACCGGCACTGCCACCGGCACCACCAACGGCGGGAGCGCCACGCTCCAGCTGCTTCATGCCGAGCGAGATACGCTCCTTTTCGGCATCGATATCGAGCACGATGGCCTGAACCGTCTCACCCTTGCGGTGCAGGTTCAGCGCGTCCTCACCCGAAACGCCCCAGGCGATGTCGGACATATGGACCATGCCGTCGACATCGTTGTCGAGGCCAATGAACAGGCCGAATTCGGTGGCGTTCTTGACTTCGCCTTCAACGGTCGAGCCGACCGGGTGCGCCTCGGCAAAGGCTTCCCACGGATTGCTGATCGCCTGCTTCAGGCCCAGCGAGATGCGGCGCTTTTCCGAATCGACTTCCAGGACGATCACATCGACTTCCTGGCTGGTCGATACGATCTTGCCGGGGTGGACGTTCTTCTTGGTCCAGCTCATTTCGCTGACATGGACCAGGCCCTCGATGCCGGCTTCCAGTTCGACGAACGCGCCATATTCAGTGATGTTGGTCACGCGGCCCGACAGCTTGGCGCCGATCGGGTACTTCTCCATCGCGCCATCCCATGGATCGCTCTCAAGCTGCTTCATGCCGAGGCTGATGCGCTGCGTATCCTTGTTGATGCGGATGATCTGCACCTTCACGGTATCACCGATGTTCAGCACTTCGCTCGGATGGCCGACGCGCTTGTAGCTGAGATCGGTGACGTGGAGCAGGCCGTCGATGCCGCCCAGATCAACAAACGCACCGTAATCAGTGATGTTCTTGACGATGCCGTCGATCACCTGGCCCTCGGCCAGCGACAGGATCAGGCCCGAACGCTGTTCTGCGCGGGTTTCTTCCAGAATGGCGCGGCGCGAGACGACGATGTTGCCGCGCTTGCGGTCCATCTTCAGGATCTGGAACGGCTGTGGAATGTCCATCAGCGGCGTTACGTCACGCACCGGGCGGATATCGACTTGCGAACCGGGCAGGAAGGCAACCGCGCCGTTCAGGTCGACGGTGAAGCCACCCTTCACGCGGCCAAAGATGACGCCTTCAACACGGGCGGTCTTGGCGAATTCGGTTTCCAGCGTGTCCCATGCGGCTTCGCGGCGGGCGCGATCGCGCGACAGCATGGCTTCGCCGTGGACGTTTTCTACGCGGTCGACATAGACTTCGACTTCGTCGCCAACCTTCAGGTCGGCCTTTTGGCCCGGCATCGCAAATTCGCGCAAAGGCACGCGGCCTTCGGACTTCAGCCCGACATCGATGACGGCAAGGTCATTCTCAATCGCGGTGACGGTGCCCTTGACGACCCGGCCCTCAAAGCCGTCTGCATCGCCAAGTGTTTCTTCCAGAAGTGCTGCGAAATCGTCGCGCGTTGGGTTTGCCGAAGAGGCCATAAAATATCGTAATCCTAGTCAAGTTTTCCGGCCAGCCGGTTGTCTCCGGCGGTCTTGGCCTATGCTGCCGCGCCGGCCGAATGCCGAACGCTGCGTCCGTTGGGAAATGGCGCGCGCGAAGACATGCCGACAAAGCGAAAAGGGCGCGTAAGCGGGATCGGCTTTTTGCCGTTCCGCTTCGCGCCTCGCCGGGTCAGGACGTTGCCGTCTTCACCCCTGTCCGAGCCTCCACGAGCTCAATCGCCCGCTGGATGGCCGATTCTATAGACAGAAAGCTGGTATCGAGCAAGGCGGCGTCGTTGGCGAGCACCAGCGGGGCAGCGGTGCGCGTTGAATCGCGCTGGTCGCGGGCGCGGATGTCGGCCAGCACCTTGTCGATGCTCACATTGGCGCCCTGCTGACGAAGCTCCAGATGGCGGCGCTTCGCGCGGATCATGGGCGTGGCGCGGATGAACAGCTTGGCGTCTGCGTTGGGGGCGATCACCGTGCCGATGTCGCGGCCGTCCAGCACCGCACCGCCCGGTTGATTGGCAAAGCGCCGCTGGCGGTGGAGCAGGGCCGTGCGCACCAGCGGATGCGCGGAGACCACCGATGCAGTCTTGCCGATTTCATCGGTACGCAGCTGCGGGTCCGCCAGCACCGATTCCTCGAAATCGCACGCCGCAAAACAGTCCGCCTCGATCTCCGGGTTCAGTTCAAGGCGCACCACCGTCAGCGCGACGGCGCGGTACAACAGCCCGGTATCGAGGTGGGGAAGGCCATAATGCCTGGCCAGCGCACGAGCGATGGTGCCCTTGCCCGATGCAGCGGGCCCGTCGACAGCGATAATCATGGCGTCACCAAAGGCCCTAACCGGCAAGCGCGTCAAGCGTTTCGAAAAATGTCGGGAAGCTGGTGGCAACAGGCGATATGTCGTCGATCGTCACCGCGCTGCGGGATGCCAGCCCGGCAATCGCCATGCTCATCGCGATTCGGTGATCCAGCCGGGACGCAATGGCCGCTCCCCCGGGCAGCAGCGCGCCGCCAGAGCCGGTGATTGCCAGCCCGTCGTCAAATTCCTCCACCGCCACGCCAATCGCGCCAAGGGCGGCGGCCATGGCGGCGATCCGATCCGATTCCTTGACGCGCAGCTCGTGCGCGCCACGCGCCACGGTGCGACCCTTGGCGCAGGCGGCGGCGACAAACAGGATGGGGTATTCATCGATCATGCTGGGGGCCAGATCATGCGGTACATCGACTGCGGTCAGGCTGGCGGGCCGCACGCGCAGATCAGCGACCGGCTCTCCCCCAACGGTGCGTGGATTCTCCGACGTGATATCGGCACCCATCATCCTCAGCACGGTGAACAGCCCCGTGCGCGTAGGGTTAAGGCCCACATTGGCGATCAGCACGTCCGATCCCGGAATGATCGACGCGGCGACCGCGAAAAACGCAGCGGAGGACGGATCGCCCGGAACGGTGATCGATTGCGGGGCAAGTTCTGCCTCGCCGGTGATGGAGATGATGCGACCCTGGTTGGTTTCGTCAACCGTCAGCGTCGCGCCAAAGCCCTGCAGCATGCGCTCGCTATGGTCGCGGGTGGCGACGGGTTCGATCACACGGGTAATGCCGGGCGTGTTCAGCCCCGCCAGCAGCACTGCCGATTTCACCTGCGCAGACGCCACCGGCAAGGTGTAGCTGATCGGCACCGCCGGGCAAATTCCGCGCACCATCAGCGGCAAGGTGCCGCCCGGGCTGGCGGTGATATCCGCGCCCATCTGCGCCAGTGGTTCAATCACCCGGCCCATCGGGCGGGCGGAAAGCGATGCATCGCCAATGAACGTCGCGGTGATCGGGTGGCTCGCCACCAGCCCCATCAGCAGGCGGGTGGAGGTGCCGGAATTGCCCATGTCGAGCGCCTGGGCAGGTTGCAGCAGGCCCCCCACGCCCACGCCGGTTACTTCCCAAGTGCAGTCCGCCAGCCGGGTAATCGTTGCGCCCATCGCGCGGAGCGCGGCGGCAGTGGCAAGCACATCCTCCCCCTCCAGCAGCCCTTCGATCCGGCTGGTGCCGGCGGCGAGGGCTGCAAACATCAGCGCGCGGTGGCTGATTGACTTGTCGCCGGGCACGGTCATTGCCCCCCGCAACGGGCCGCGCGCAACGAACTGACGGGGAAGGGCGGCGGGGTGTGACATCGGCGGCGGCTTTGACAGCGCGCTTGCGCTATGGCAAGGCGCGCCCCACTTTGCGGCTCAACAGCCACAAAATCCCATCTCTTCGAAAGGCACGAGGCACCTTATGGTGAAGCCGGAATGGGGCACGAAGCGAACGTGCCCAAAATGCGCAACGCGTTTTTACGATCTGGGCAAGGATGACCCGGTCACCTGCATCGAATGCGGCCAGGCCTGGGAGCCGGAGCCGATCCTGAAGTCGAAACAGCCATTGCCGTTCGACGCGCCCAAGGCGTTGGTGGCCAAGAAGGACGATGACGATCTCGCCGGCGACGACGAAGATCTGGACATCGCTGCTGACGACGAAGAACCATCGCCTGACGACGAAGTCGATCTGGGCGGCGACGACGATCTGGGCGTTGAGACGTCCAACGACGAGGAAGAGCGCTAAGCGCCTCGACGAAAAAAGCGCATCACGCGCTACTTGCCAAGGGGGCGTCGCGTCGATATTGGCGGCGCTCCCGGGCATATCCCGGCCGGGAACGATGGGGCCGTAGCTCAGCTGGGAGAGCGCTGCGATGGCATTGCAGAGGTCTGGGGTTCGATCCCCCACGGCTCCACCACCCCTCCACTTAAACCCTTATTTTAAGGGTAAAGTGCAGTTTTCAGCTACTTAAGCCGTTCCAACTGGTACACACCAGTGGTATACAACGGTATGGAAAAAGTGGCAGACTCATACAGGCTACAGCAGCGAGGCAAGACCTGGTATTACCACCGCAGGGTCCCCGAAGCATTGGTGAAAGCGGCTGGAAAAGCCGTCATTAAAATCTCTCTCTGCACCAAGGATAAGGGCGAAGCCAAAATCCTTCGCACAATGCGCGATCTGGAAACGGATGCCTACTTTGCCACTCTTCAGAAGCCTTCCGCAGCGGGAAAGACGGCCTCACAATCTAACGGGACTGGGGTCTCGCTGCCCGAACTGCTGGAATACGTCAGGGCGGCCGTCGACAAGCAAGACGCGCGAACTGCCGAAGCATTTTCTATCGATCCTCCAGACAGTGAAGATCAGCTAATCGAGATGCGTCGGGATGCCGAACAGGCGCTTCAGATTTTGCAGAACCCGGATGATCCGCGTCGGTATCAGCAGATTGAAGCCTTTGGCGCCCCAATCTTAGAGAAGGTGGGCGCGGGAGAGCATGGCACCGACGCAATTCCCGGATTGGTCGATTTATTCAGAAGGGCGCTCATTGAAATTTCCAACCGCAAATTGGACCGCTACGATGATCGCAACGACGGCCGTGTACATGATAGTTTGTTCAATAAGGCGGCAAAGCCAGAAATCACCTTCCAAGCTCTGGCCGATGCATATCTGGACGACGTAAAGGTCGAGTATGCCGTCAACGGGGTGAGGCAGCAGCGTCAGGATAAGGTGACCGCCCATGTGGCGGCGCTGGTTCGGATGATCGGACCAGAGTTTCCAGTAGGCCTTTTGGGCGATGACGAGGTTCAGGCTGTCCGAGTGACGCTTTCGCAGCTGCCAGCGAACTATACCAAACGATTTCCGGGTCTGCCCCTTAGCGAAGCCATCGCTATGAATACAAAGGCGACTGGAGCGACGCTGTCACCAATTAGCCAAGGCGCATACCTCGGCACGCTCAATGCGATGCTAAAATTTGCCGTGCGGAAAAAGCATCTGTCTGCAAATCCCGCGTTCGAGGTCCGTCCACTGAAGAAGGCGACGGTATCATCGGAGGAGAAGCGTTTGCCCTTTTCCGAACCGCAGCTTCGGGCACCCTGCTGCCTTGGGACAGATGCACAATGGCAAGAATCATTATCGTTGATGACGACGAAA
>JBBQDD010000139.1:0-6565 GCA_038319335.1 Sphingomonadales bacterium | reverse complement strand
GGCACGGTCTCTGCGGTGAACGCCGACAGCTATGATCCCGAAGGCAAGATCATCCCCCAAGTGTATAGCGCGCTGACCCGGCGTGATCGCCATGAGGACTTGATCCAATACGCCATCGACGGTGCCGTCGAACAAGTGCGCCGCGCGGCAGAAATTGCCGGGGGGCAGGGTGCCATCAACATCAACGTGTTGTGGGAAATGGGCGGGGCGCAGCGCATTCTGCACGGGGTGCTGGAACGGACGCGCGGCATGGTGTCTGGCGTTACCTGCGGCGCTGGCATGCCGTACAAACTGTCGGAAATCGCCGCTTCCTACGAAGTAAGCTACCTGCCGATCATCAGTTCGGCACGCGCGTTTCGGGCACTGTGGAAGCGTGCATATTCAAAGGCTTCTGACTGGCTTTCTGCCGTGGTGTATGAAGACCCGTGGCTGGCGGGCGGGCATAACGGCCTTTCCAACGCTGAAGACCCGCGCAAGCCCGAAGACCCCTATCCCCGGGTGAAAGCGCTGCGCGAGACGATGCGCGAAGGCGGCATTTCTGATGATGTGCCGATCGTGATGGCCGGCGGCGTATGGTATCTGCGCGACTGGAATGACTGGATCGACAACCCGGAACTCGGCTCCATCGCGTTCCAGTTCGGCACCCGCCCGCTGCTGACGCAGGAAAGCCCGATCCCGCAAGGGTGGAAGGACAAGCTGACGCATATCGAGGAGGGCGAAGTGCTGCTCCACCGGTTTTCGCCGACCGGTTTTTATTCGAGTGCGGTGCGCAATCCGTTCCTGCGGATGCTGGAGGCGCGGTCAGAGCGCCAGATACCCTATTCGACCGAAGTGGCGGGCGACCACCAGTTCCAGCTCGACGTGGGCGTGCGCGGCAAGAATTTCTGGGTGACCAAGGGCGATCTGATGCGCGCGCGCGCCTGGTTTGGCGCGGGGTTTACCGACGCGCTGAAAACGCCTGACAACACGCTGGTTTTTGTCACCGCCGCAGAGAAGGCCGAGATTCGCAAGGATCAGTCGGACTGCATGGGCTGCCTCAGCCAATGTGCCTTTTCATCCTGGATGGACAGCGAGACCAATTCGACCGGCCGCCTGGCCGATCCTCGCAGTTTCTGCATCCAGAAAACGCTGCAGGACATCGCTCATGGCGGCGATACGGACCAGAACCTGATGTTTGCCGGGCACGGCGCGTATAATTTCAAGAAAGACCCGTTTTATTCTAACGGCTTTGTGCCGACGGTGAAGCAGCTGGTGGACAGGATTTTGACCGGGGATTGAGGCGGGGTGGAAATGGGCTGCAGCTGTTGCCCGTTCCCCGTTCCCGTCACTAACCTCTACCGCCCGAAATGCCGGTGCGACCGCAGGATGATCACCACCGCGACGGACAGCAGCAGGATCGACCCTGCCTCGAACAGGATATTTTCCGGTTTCATGTTCTTGCCCTGCAGCACGATGAGCCGGGCAAGCGCGGTGATGGCGATGAAGATGGGGTAGACGAACGGCGCGACTGATCCGCGCCCGTTATAGAATACCGCGATCATGCTGATCACTTCGGTATACAGGAACATCAGCAGGATATCGGCAAGCGATACGGTTTGCGCCAGGATTACCGAATTCACCTCGCGGGCAACAGCACCCAGCGTCAGCAGCGCGATGATGATCAGCAACCCGTGTTCGATCAGGGTAAAGCCCGCCAGCGTCCACGTCCTGATCTTGTCGTCGGTCGGGTCGATGCTGGGGGTTGGGCCTTCCATCGGCATGACATCATTTCCCATCGCAGTTGCGGGCAGCCGCCGCGCGGTTAAATCCAGCCTTCGAGCACCTGATCGGGCGGGCGGTGGCCGTCTGCCCAGGCGCGGATATTGGCGATCACCTTGTCGCCCGTCGCCAGCCGCCCCTCAAACGTGGCAGAGCCCATGTGCGGCAGCATGACGACATTGGGCAGGGCGAGCAGGCGCGGATCGATTTGCGGTTCGTGCTGCCACACGTCCAGCCCGGCCCCGGCAAGCCTGCCGGCCTCCAGCGCGTCAACCAGCGCGTCTTCATCGACAATCCCGCCGCGCGCCGCGTTGATGAGGAAGACGTGCGGTCGCATCAGGGCGATGCGGCGGGCATCCAGCAGCGCCTCGCTATCGGCGTTGCGCGGCGTGTGGATGGTCAAAATGTCGATCGCGGCCAGCATCGCATCGAGCGATTCGTGCCACGTCGCGGCCAGCTGCGCCTCCAGCACGGCGGGCAGGCGGTGGCGGTTATGGTAGTGGATCGACAGGCCAAAGGCGCGGGCACGCTGTGCCACGGCCTGGCCAATGCGCCCCATGCCGATGATCCCGAGCGCCTTGCCGCCGATGCGGTGGCCCAGCATCCCGCCCGGGCTCCACCCCTTCCACTGGCCGGAACGGACCAGCTTTTCACCCTCTGCCAGCCGGCGCGGCACGGATACGATCAGCGCCATCGTCATGTCGGCGGTATCCTCGGTCAGCACGCCGGGGGTGTTGGTGACGATAATGCCGCGCGCGCGGGCGGCCTTCAGCGCGATATGGTTCACGCCGGCGCCAAAATTGGCGATCAGCCGGAGCCGGTCGCCTGCGCCCGCGATCAACGCTGCGTCAATGTCATCGGTGACGGTGGGCACCAGCACGTCGCAATCTGCCATCGCGGCGGCGAGCTGATCGCGCGTCATCGGCACATCGGCGCGGTTATTGGTGGTTTCGAACAATTGCTCCATGCGGTCCATCACGGGATCGGAAAGCTCGCGCGTCACGATCACCTTGGGATGGGGCACCTTGGGCATGGGGCGTCTCATTTCGGGCATGAATACCGATTGGCGGCTCTGGATTGCGGCGTCAACGGTGTTGAAGAGCTATGCGCAACCAAGCTACAGGATGGTTAACCAATTACAGGGGGTTGAATGCGATTCTGGGGCGGGCTGAAGCTGATCACGGCGGTGCTGGTGCTGGCCGGCATCGCCCCCGATTCAGCGCAGGCGCAAAAGCGCAAATCGCCCTATTACGCGTCGATTGCCGCGTCGAAGGCACGGATGCGCACGGGGCCGGGGCGCAATTTTCCGGCGAGCTGGCTGTATCAGCGCACCGATCTGCCGATCAAGATCGTCGACAGCTACAAGGAATGGCGCAAGGTTGAGGATCCGGACGGCACGCAAGGCTGGATGCAGGGCAATTTGTTGAGCGAAACGCGCACCGGCATCATCATGGGCAGTACCGCTGATTTGCTGGATGCGCCGCGTTTCAACGCGGTGCTGCGGTGGCGGGCCGCGCCGGGCGTCGTCGGGCGGATCAGCAAATGTGCGCGCGGCTGGTGCTGGTTCGATGTGCGGGGGCGCGCCGGCTATGTCGAGGCCAACCGGCTATGGGGCGTCGACAGCGGCGAAGAACTGCCCTGACGGTGCCGGAGCAGGCCGTGGACCGGGATTTCCGGATCGTTCAGGATGACGCGACCGGGCCTGAGATAACCGCGCTTGTCGCGCTGCATGTGGCGGCCGCCCATGCCGGAACGCCCACGCAGCATGCCTTTGCATTGGGAATAGAAGCGCTGCGTGCGCCTGCCATCACCTTGTGGAGCCTGTGGGATGGCCTCGCGCTGGCGGGTTGCGCAGCGCTGAAGGATCTGGGCGAAGGGCAGGGCGAAGTGAAATCGATGCGCACCCACCCGGATCATCTGCGGCGCGGGGTTGCGAAGATGCTGCTGGCCCATATCATCGATCAGGCACGCGCGCGGGGTTTGCGGCGACTGTACCTGGAGACGGGCACCAGCCCATCGTTCCTGCCCGCACAGGCGCTGTACCGCCGGTTCGGCTTTACCGATTGCGCGCCCTATGCCGATTATGTCGCCAGCCCGCATAACCGCTTCATGATGCTTGTGCTGGACGATGAAGGGCGATCGGATACGTGCCCGGCGGGATAATGCTTGCCCCCGCCCTTGCTCCCCCAGAACCATCGTCCTAAAGCCCGCTTCATCGATTCCGCAGTTGCGAGGAAGCCTTGGTCGATCTGTCACAATATCTGCCGATCCTGCTCTTCATCGGGGTGGCGCTTGTGCTGTCCGGGGTGTTCGTGTTCGCGCCGATGGCGGTCTCGCGGCTGACCGGCGCGCACAAGCCTACGCCTGAAAAACTGGCGGAATATGAGTGCGGTTTTCCGGCGTTTGAGGATAGCCGCAGCCAGTTCGACGTGCGGTTTTACCTCGTCGCGATCCTGTTCATCATCTTCGATCTGGAAGCGGCGTTCATCTACCCCTGGGCGGTCTCGGTGTTCAAGCTGGGCTGGGTGGCGTGGTTTTCGATGATGATCTTCATCGCCGAACTGGCGCTGGGCCTTGCCTATGCGTGGAAAAAGGGAGCGCTCGATTGGGAGTAGAACTCGAACGAGCGCCAGCGGCCGGCACTCTGCCAGACGTCGCTTTCCTCAACGATATCAACAGCGAACTGGGCGACAAGGGCTTCCTCGTCACCTCGACCGAAGAGCTGTTCCAATGGGCGCGGACCGGATCGCTGTGGTGGATGACTTTCGGGCTCGCCTGCTGCGCGGTGGAGATGATCCATGTCAACATGCCGCGCTATGATCTCGAGCGCTTCGGTGCCGCCCCGCGCGCATCGCCGCGCCAGTCGGACGTAATGATCGTCGCGGGCACGCTGTGCAACAAGATGGCCCCCGCTTTGCGCCGTGTGTACGACCAGATGAGCGAGCCCAAATACGTCATCTCGATGGGCAGCTGCGCCAATGGCGGCGGCTATTATCACTATAGCTATTCCGTGGTGCGCGGCTGTGACCGGATCGTGCCGGTCGACATCTACGTCCCCGGCTGCCCGCCCACTGCAGAGGCATTGCTGTACGGCATCATGCAATTGCAGCGCAAAATCCGCCGCGTCGGGACGATCGAACGGTGATGAGGATTACGCAAATCCTCCCCAGCATGGGGAGGGGGACCGTTTGCGAAGCAAATGGTGGAGGGGGCTCGCCGCGAGCGCAACGCATCCGGCCCGCGCGCTCCGTCAGCGCGTCGCGCTGCTACCTCCCCGTGCCGGGGAGGATTTATGCGTAGTCCCGCCCCCGCTTACGCCAAGAATGACGGCGTGATTGAAGCCGCTCGCGCCGCGCTGGGCAATATGATCGTCGATACGCTCGACGCGCATGGTGAGGTGACGCTGACGGTTGATCGGCTCCACCTGATCGACGCGATGGTGCTGCTGCGCGATACGCCGGGTCTGGAATATCAGCAGTTGATGGAGATCGCCGGGGTCGATTATCTCGACCGGGCAGAGCGGTTTGACGTTTGCTATCACCTGCTCAGCCTGACGCGGAACCACCGCATCCGGGTGCGCGTGACGACTGATGAGGAAAAGCCGGTGCCATCCGTGACGGTGCTGTGGCCCGTAGCTGGCTGGCTGGAGCGCGAAGTGTACGACATGTACGGCGTGCTGTTTGACGGCAATACCGATCTGCGCCGCATCCTGACGGATTACGGTTTCCGCGGCCACCCGCAGCGCAAGGACTTTCCGCTCTCCGGCTATGTCGAGCTGCGCTATTCGGAAAGCGCCAAGCGCGTGGTGTATGAGCCGGTAAAGCTTGCGCAGGATTTCCGCAGTTTCGATTTCATGAGCCCGTGGGAGGGCGCCGACTACATTCTGCCGGGCGACGAAAAAGCGCCGACCCCGCCACCAGCAGCACCGCCCCCGACGCCAAAGACGACTGAAACCACCGCGCAGACGGGCGCTGGCAAACCCGGCCCGGATGCTGGCCCCAAGCCTGCCGAGCCAGATGTGGTTAAAAAGCCGCGAAAGCCGCGTGTGAAGAAGGCGAGCCCCGACAATGGCTGATCATATGGAAAAGCTCGCCGGGATCACTGACGCTGCAGACCCCACCACGGGCGATGTCGCGATCGAAAATTACACGATCAACTTCGGCCCACAGCACCCCGCCGCGCACGGCGTGTTGCGCCTCGTGATGGAGCTGGACGGGGAGATCGTCGAGCGGCTGGACCCGCATATCGGTCTGCTCCACCGCGGCACCGAAAAGCTGATCGAGCACAAGACCTATCTGCAGGCTTTGCCCTATTTCGACCGGCTCGATTATTGCTCGCCCTTGTGCATGGAGCACAGCTACGTACTCGCGATTGAGAAATTGCTCGATCTGGAAGTGCCGTTACGCGCGCAATATCTGCGGGTGTTCTTCGCCGAATTGACACGTATTTCCAATCACATGCTCAACCTGGGCAGCCATATGATGGATGTCGGCGCGATGACGCCGAACCTGTGGCTGTTCGAAATCCGCGAGGATTGCCTGAACTTTTTCGAGCGCGTTTCCGGCGCGCGGATGCACTCGGCCTATTTCCGGCCCGGCGGCGTGCATCAGGATGTGCCGTTGAAGCTGCTGAGCGACATTGCCGATTGGCTCGACACGCGGCTGCCGCGCCTGTTTGAAGATGCGATTTCGCTGGTCGCCGACAACCGCATCTTCAAGCAGCGTAACGTCGACATCGCCACTGTCTCCAAGGCGGACGCTCTGGCCTGGGGCTTTTCCGGCCCGATGATCCGCGCCGCCGGCATCCC
>JBBQDD010000138.1:0-6601 GCA_038319335.1 Sphingomonadales bacterium | reverse complement strand
GCACGTTGGACAGGATGGGGATGGTATTGCGCCGCTCAACCACCGACTGGACGTGGCTCAAGCCCTTCAACAAGGTGGCGCGTTCGATCGTCGCTTTCATTGGTCTCCCCCGGGCCGCCGCCCATGATATTCGCCCGGCCCGGAACCCAGCGCAGCACGGGGCAGCACGGGGGCAGCACGGGACCGGGGACAATGCACCGTGTCTCTTTCCTTAAACATAAACCGGGCCGGGGCAAGCGCTGCGCAGGGCCCCGCAATGGCGCGTTGCAATCAGAGACAACAAAAGGGAAACAACGACGATGACCAGCATTCCCCATGGCCCCGCCGCCCGCAAAGGGCGCGATTTTATCGCCCGCCACGGCGAAACCGTTTTCAACGCGGCCCGGCGGTTGCAGGGGGAAGCAGCGCACACCCCGCTGACCCGCGCAGGCTTTGCCCAGGCGGATGAAATGGGGGCGGCGCTTGCTGCGTTTCTGGGGCCGAAGCCCGTACTGACCCTGTGGTCCTCCAGCATGGGCCGCGCGTTGCAGACGCTGGCCATCGTCACCGAACATCTGGGGCTCGACTGGCACGATACGCACCATGACGACCGGCTGGTGGAGATTGGCATGGGCTGTTGGGGCGGGCGCTATTACCCTGATGTGATGGCCGAATATGGCACGATCATCGAGCCGGGAACCGGGCTGTTGCTGCCCGCGCCCGACGGCGAAACCTATCCGCAGATTGCCGCGCGGGTAAGCGACTGGCTGGCCGACACCAATGATGATCCGGGTGACCGGCTGATCATCATGCACGGCATTTCCAGCCGGGTGCTGCGCGGCGTGATGACCGGGGCAGCGGTGCACCCGGTGCTCGGCGCGCCGACATTGCCGCCGCTGCCTCAAGGATCGATGGTGATGATTGCGGACGGGGTGGAGACGGTGATCCACCGGGGCACCGGGCACGCGCCGGCATGAAGCGGGTGTTGCTCTGCGCGGCGTTGTTGCTCGCGGCGGCCCCGGCGATGGCGCGCGAGCCGTTGGGCATCTTTGATCGCTGGGGGGCGTTCCGCGATCCATCCCCGCTGAAATGCTTTGCCATCTCCACGCCAGTGGAGCGCAGTTCGGGGGGGGGCAATTGGCGCGCCTTTGCCAGCATCGCCACCTGGCCCGGCCAGAACGCGCGCGCGCAGCTCCACATCCGCCTCAGCCACGAACGTGATCCCCGCGCCCGCGTAACCATCAGCGTGGGCGAACGCCGGTTCGAACTTGTGGCCGGCAATGCCGATGCCTGGGCACCCGACGCCCGCACCGACGCCGCCATCGTCGCCGACATCCGGTCCGGCCGCTCGCTGAGCGTGGAAGCGCTCGGCAAGGGCGGCCGACCGTTTGTGGATGTGTACGCCCTGCGCGGTGCCGCTACCGCGATCGACGCGGCGGCGCTGGGGTGCTTGGGGCGCTAAACCACTGGCGGCACGTAATTGCCGTCAAATTTCTTGAGATCGTCGTTGATCTCGTACCAGGCCGGTTTCGAAGCGACATTCAGATGGGCGGTCGGGCGCAATCCGGGATCGTCATCCAGCGCCGACGCCGCAACGACATAGACTGCGCCGGTCTGCATTTCTCCCAGCGCCGTTCCGCATCGTCGGCAAAAGGCGCGGGCATGCGTCCAGGGCGCTTCCGGCACCAGCCGGGCAATTTCGCCTGCGCCGCGTACCAGCCGGAAATCCTCGGCAGCGCCGATCAGGACGGCGGCGAATACCCCCTCCGCCTTGCGGCACCGGCTGCAATGGCAATAGCTCAGCGAATGCGGGGTGCCGATGATTTCAAATGCGACCGCACCACATAGGCAACTTCCCCTAATCACCGCAGCCTCCACCCTGATGTTTGGAACATAAAATGAACATCATGGGCGGTCAAGCAAATGGGACGTGCAATTCCGGCCAAGCTGGAAAATCGTCATGATTTCCCCTATGTGCCTGCGATGCAGACCACCGAAACGCTGACCATGCCCATCCCCGGGCACATCGATCCCGTGCCCGTGCCGCGCGTATTCACGCCGCGTGCCGATGGCCGGATCGACCTGATCGGGCTGTCCAAGGCCGATCTGCGGATGGCGCTGGAAACCGCGCAGCTTGAGCCCAAACAGGCCAAATTGCGCGCCAAGCAACTGTGGCACTGGATGTATAATCGCGGTGCGACGCAATTTTCGGTGATGACCGATATCTCCAAAACCATGCAGCCCTGGCTCGAACAGCGCTTCGTGATCAGCCGACCCGAAGTGGTGGAGGCGCAGGTATCGAGCGACGGCACCCGCAAATGGCTGCTCCGATCGGACGCCGGCGACGGGCAGGGCGCGCAGGATTATGAGATGGTGTTCATCCCCGATGCTGACCGGGGTACGCTGTGCGTGTCCAGCCAGGTCGGCTGCACGCTCAATTGCCGGTTCTGCCACACCGGCACGATGCGGCTGGTGCGCAACCTGACCGCGGGCGAAATCGTCGGGCAGGTGATGCTCGCGCGTGACGGGCTGGGCGAATGGCCGAGCCAGCCCGAGGGGCGGCTGCTGACCAACATCGTGATGATGGGCATGGGCGAGCCGCTGTATAATTTTGATGCGGTGCGTGATGCGCTGAAGCTGATCATGGACGGTGACGGGCTGTCGCTGAGCAAGCGGCGGATCACGCTGTCCACATCCGGCGTGGTGCCGATGATGGCGCGGGCGGGGGCCGAACTCGGCGTCAACCTGGCGGTGTCGCTGCACGGCGTCACCAAGGAAGTGCGCGACGAAATCGTGCCGATCAACCGCAAATACGGGATCGAGGAATTGCTGCAGGCCTGCGCCGATTATCCCGGTGCCAACAACGCCCGGCGGATTACGTTTGAATATGTGATGCTGCGCGACAAGAATGACAGCGATGCCGATGCGCGCGAACTCGTCCGGCTGATCAAGCAGTATAAGCTGCCCGCCAAGGTGAACCTGATCCCGTTCAACCCCTGGCCCGGCTCCAATTACGAATGCTCGACGCCCGAACGGATTCGCTCATTTTCCACGATCGTGTTCGAGGCAGGTATTTCCGCCCCCGTCCGCACGCCGCGCGGCCGCGATATCGATGCGGCGTGCGGCCAGCTGAAAACCGCCAGCGAACGCCTGAGCCGCGCTGATCTGGACCGGCTGGCGGACGAGAAGCAGGCGGCACTGGGATAGCGGGTGCGGGGTGCCCCCTCACCCCGGCCGCATCATCCGGAACAGCGCGCTTTCTTCCACCGCGAAATAATCGCCCCAGCCGCCGCCGCGCATCACCGGTTCGGCGCGCGCGGTTTGGTAGACGCCGTCTTCGATCATCGCCGGATCGATATGCACGCCCACCACTTCGCCCATGATCAGCCAGCTATCAACTTCCTCGCCCGCCGCGCTGGTGAGGCGGATCGTCTGGCTGGTGCGGCATTCAAAGCTGACCGGGCTGGCCGCGACGCGCGGGGGAGCGACAAGGCACGAGGGCGCGCTTTCCAGCCCCGCCAGGGTGAACTCATCCACGCCGGGCGGTGCCATTGCGGATGAAGCGTTCATCGCCGCTGCCAGCGGGCGGGTGACGAGGTTCCACACGAATTCGCCGGTGCTCACTCCGTTTTCGGCGCTGTCCTTCCACCCGATCGACGCAAATCCGATGATCGGCGGCGCATAGTTGAACAGGTTGAAAAAGCTGTACGGTGCCAGATTGCGGACCCCGTCCACGCCCACCGTGCTGATCCAGCCGATCGGGCGCGGCGCGATGATGGCGTTCAGCGGATCATGTTTCAGGCCGTGGCCGTCCGCTGGCTGGTAGAAATGGTGCCCAATCGTCCCGTCGCCCATGATAGCTGTCTCCATTCGCGATGCTGGGCCGTAAGCTGCTTCATGCTATGTCGCCAGTGCGGCGCAGGACCGGCGAATTAAAGGGCGCGATATGGACGCAACGACTGATCCTCATGCGGCACCGCTGCCCAGCAGCGCGGCACCGCCCCCGCCGCCCGCCGACGCGGCGGTGCAATGGCTATACAAGCATAACCTGTCGACGCGCGTGTGGCACTGGCTGAACGTGATCACCGTTTTCATCATGATCGGCAGTGGGCTGGGCATCCTGAACGCGCATCCGCACCTTTATTGGGGGCAGTTTGGCGCGAACCCCGATCCGGCCTGGATTCACCTGCCGCATTGGCCCAGCTGGATGACGATTCCCGGCGGGTATAATCTGGCCATGTCGCGCCGCTGGCACCTGTTTTTTGCGCTGGTGCTTGGCTTTGCGCTGCTGGGCTTCATGATTTCCAGCCTGATCAACCGGCATTTTCAAAAGCAGCTTGCCATCAAGGCAGCGGAATTGACCCCGGCGCATCTGTGGTATGACATCAAGGAGCATGCCGCGCTGCGCTTCCACGATCCAAAGGATCCCGGCGCGTTCAACGTGCTGCAGAAAATCGCCTATGCCAGCGCGATCTTCATCATGATCCCCGCGATCATCTTTACAGGCCTCGCAATGTCGCCGGGCATGGATGCGGCCTGGCCGTGGCTGATCGACCTGTTTGGCGGGCGATCCTCTGCGCGGTCGATCCACTTCATCGCGATGGTCGCGCTGATCGGCTTCATCATCGTCCATCTGGCGCTGGTCATCCTGGCCGGGCCGATTGACGAAGTACGATCGATGATCACGGGCTATTGGCGCGTTCCAAAGGATAATCACTGATGTCGAGCCTGATTTCGCGTCGCGCGCTGGTGGGCGGGGCGGCCGCTGGGGCCGGGCTGTTGCTGTCGGGCTGCGACAAGATCGCCCAGAATGAAAGCTTTCGAAAACTGCTGTTTTCGGCTGACAATGTGCACCGCTGGACGCAGCAATCGCTGTCGAACCGCAACTCGCTGGCCAAGGAATTCCGGCCCGACCAGATGTCGCCGGTGTTCCGCGCCAATGGCACCATCAACCCCGGCACACCGGAATTTACCGCAATGGTGGCGGAAAAATTCGCGAACTGGCGGCTGAAGGTGACCGGGCTGGTCAACCGCCCGCTCGATATCTCGCTGGCGCAACTGAAGACGATGCCCGCGCGCACCCAGATTACCCGGCACGATTGCGTGGAGGGGTGGAGCGCGATCGGCAAATGGCATGGGCCGATGCTGGGCAACATCCTGAAGGCCGCCGGAGTGAAGGACAGCGCACGCTATATCGTGTTCCACTGCGCCGATCTGTATCACGGCAAGAATTACTATGAATCGGTCGATATGTTCGACGCCTTCCACCCGCAGACCATCCTAGCCTGGGCGATGAATGATGCCCCCATCACCGTGCCCCACGGCGCCCCCATCCGCCTGCGCGCGGAACGGCTGCTCGGCTATAAACAGGCCAAATATGTGATGGGCGTGGAAGCCGTCGCCTCGCTGGAGGGGATCGGCCAGGGCCAGGGCGGCTATTGGGAAGACAATGTGGATTACGATACCTATGCAGGGATTTAGGCGGAAACCACCTGCCTAGTCCCGCCGCTCCCACGCAGCGCGCACCACTGCTTCCAGCACGCCCGCATCGACGTCGCTCAGCTTCTTGATGTACAGGCAGCCCTTGCCCGTCTTGTGCTTGCCCAGCCCCGTCAGAAGCGTCGCAACGTCAGGGTTGCTGGCGCCAACATAGAGCACCAGTTCGGCCTTTCGCGGGGAAAAGGCGATGCGGGGCGTGTCTCCCTCACGTCCGCTTTCATACACATAATGGTGGGTGCCGAACCCGATGATCGATGGCCCCCATAATTTGGGCGGCTCGCCCGAAATCTGGCGCATCAGATCAATCAGCACGCGTGCGTCGGCAACGCGTTGCGGGATGTCGACCCGGGCCAGGAAATCCTCCACACTCGCCCCGGTCACCTGTGTTTTATTCTCGGCCATCAACGCATCCTTGCTGATTGGGCGCATCAATAATAGAGCGCGCGCCTGTGAAGTTTATCGCCGGAGCCTGCCCCAATGACCGATCAAGTCAACCGCGTCGTGCTCGCCTATTCGGGCGGGCTGGATACCAGCGTGATCCTGAAATGGCTGCAGCAAACCTATGGCTGCGAGGTCGTTACCTTCACCGCTGATCTGGGCCAGGGCGAGGAGCTGGAACCCGCGCGCCGCAAGGCCGAAGCGGCCGGCGTAAAGCCCGAACATATCTTCATCGATGACTTGCGCGAGGAATTCGTGCGCGATTATGTGTTCCCCATGATGCGCGCCAACGCGCTGTATGAAGGGCTGTATCTGCTCGGCACCAGCATCGCGCGCCCGCTCATCGCCAAACGCCAGATTGAAATTGCACGGATGCTGAACGCTGATGCCGTCAGCCACGGTGCCACAGGCAAGGGCAATGATCAGGTTCGGTTCGAGCTGGGCTATTACGCGCTCGCCCCCGATATCAAGGTGATCGCACCCTGGCGCGAATGGGATTTGACGAGCCGTACCCGGCTGATCGAATTTGCCGAGGCGCACCAGATTCCCGTCGCCAAAGACAAGCGCGGCGAAGCGCCCTTTTCCACCGACGCCAACATCCTGCACACCAGCTCCGAAGGCAAAGTGCTGGAGGATCCGTGGCAGGAAGTGCCCGATTACGTCTATTCGCGCACCGTGAACCCCG
>JBBQDD010000137.1:0-6608 GCA_038319335.1 Sphingomonadales bacterium | reverse complement strand
CGATTCGCGCGCGGACGGCGGCGGGTAGGCGGTGGCGGCGGGATGCGCTGGGGGGCGTCCGCTCGATCTGGCGCAAGGCACCCCGGGCGGCTGCCCCCAGCGGATCGGCACGGAGCAGTTCGGGCAGCGACGCACGCGGGCGGGGGCGCACAATCTGCAGGAAACCAAAACCGTTCAGCGCCGTGCGTTCAAATGGCAGCGGCAGCGCTGCATCCATCGCGGCGGCCACCGCCTGGCGCGCGGCCTTGCCCTGGACGCTGGGAAAGTCGACGCCGATCGACCCGCCAATGCCGTGGCGGACAATCGCCTGCCCCACCGCGGTTGCCGCCGCCACGGCCAGCGCATCCAGCGCCCCGGTGCCGTCCACATCGAACAGCGTCATCGCCGGCGTCGGGCTCATCCGGAGCACGCCGCCGGGGAAGGCGATCTCCCCCGTCACCGCTTCCTCCAGCACTTCGGACCAGCCCGCCGCCTCCAGCGCATCGCCTTCATGCGCCCGGCATTCGCGGACCGGCAGCCCGCCCTCGCTGATCCGTTCCAGCAGATCGGGCCCGCGCGCTGGCAAGGCGCCCTCAGCGGCGACCATGGCCCGGGCGAGCTTGGCGCGGCCGGGCTCCGGAATCGCCTCCCGCGTGATCGTCACCAGCAGGGTGCGGCCCACGCTGAGCCCCCGGGGCACTGCCGCCAGCAACGCCTCCGCACTGCCGTCCAGCAGCGCCACGCGGCCCTGCGCGCCCGGCAGGGCCTCCACCAGTCGCGCCTCGGCCACGGTGCCCAGTGTCAACGCGCCTTCCAGCGCAATCCGCGCCTTCAGGATCGTGCCGCCATCCACCAGCGCCGCACGCGCCTCGCCGATACCGGCCTCGTACAGCCACTCAGCCAAGCGGCACCCCAGCACTTTCCAGCAGCGTGCGAGTTTCGAACAGCGGCAGGCCGACAACGCCCGAATAGCTGCCCGACAGGAACCGCACGAACCCCTCTGCCCGGCCCTGGATCGCATAGCCGCCCGCCTTGCCCATCCCCTCGCCGCTGGCGACATAGCCCGCGATCTCCGCCGCGCTCAGCCGCTTGAAGGTGACGATCGTGTCGGAAATCCGAGTGCGGTGCCGGGCATCGTCGGCGATCACGCAGATGGCGGAGAACACATGGTGCCGCCGCCCGGAAAGCAGGGCGAGCATCCGCCGCAGATCGGCCTCGTCCGCAGGCTTGGCGAGGATGCGGCGGCCGACGGCAACGGTGGTGTCGCCCGCCAGCACCACCTCGCCCGGCGCACGCGGCACCGCCAGCGCCTTTTCCGTGGCGATGCGCAGCACATAATCGCGCGGCAGCTCGGCCGGGCGGGGTTCCTCATCGATATCGGGTGCCGCGATCCGCTGCGGCACGATGCCGATCTGCGCGAGCAGCGACAGGCGGCGCGGCGAGCTGGAGGCCAGAACGAGGGAGGGGACGGGGTTGCCGGTCACCTTACTTAAAGCGGTAGGTGATCCGCCCCTTGGTAAGGTCATAGGGGGTCAGCTCAACCAGCACCTCGTCCCCCACCAGCACGCGAATGCGGTTCTTGCGCATCTTGCCGGCGGTGTGGCCAAGGATTTCATGATCATTTTCAAGCTTCACGCGGAACATGGCGTTGGGGAGAAGCTCCACAACCTGGCCGCGCATTTCGAGCAGTTCTTCTTTTGCCAAACAAACCTCTGGGTATTTTGGGGGAATTCACGAAGCGCGGCGCATAGCGGACAAGCGCGCAAAAGGGAAGCGCAGTGCGGGATGGTCGCAAAAGTGGCCCATAGCGGCGGGAACGGGCGTTGTGGGAGAAGGATTGGTTCCCGCAAAGGGCGCCAAGACCCGCAAAGGCCGCAAAGGGCGATGGTGGCACCCGTGCGCGATCATGGCGCAACACCCCCTCTTCGCGCCCTTCCCCAGCCTTCGCGTCCTTCGCGCGAACTCCTTTCTCAACGGTGGAGTTGCGGACTTTGCGGGTCACCGAAGGATTTGCGCAGGTTCGCGAAAATGGCTGAAATCCGCCATTGGCGGCAGGGGAATGGGGATTGGCGGGGGGAAATGGCTTGCCGCCTGGTTGTCAAATCGGGGGCTTGTAGGAAAGTTTCAGCCAATTTCCCGCGCCTTGCGGGCGACGCGCTTGTTCGCCTTCACCCCCGCCGTGGCGAGCGGGTTTACCAGCGCTTCGTAACGGCCGAACAGATGCTCCACCCGGTCACGGTCGCTGGCGAAGGGCGCGGGCCGATAAAGCCGGTCCACCGCCAGATCGAGCGCGTGGTGCGCGCGGCGAAGATCGCCGGGCATGGTATCAGGATCATAAAGATCGGCGAGGCTGGCGGTCGGGTGATTGGCGCGCGCATCAAGCACGGCTTGCGCGAGCATCTCGATCTTTGCGCGCTGGGCGGGGGTAGCGTCGGGCCAGGGGAAGGTGTTGTAGACGAGGCCGATCGAGTACCGGAAATCCGACTTAAGGCGACCGCCGATGTGGCCAAGCCAGGCCATGTGGGCGAGGCTGGTAATGACCGCAAATTCATACAACGAAGCGTCTGCGATGATCTGCACGAGGTCGGTCGGGATGGTTGGGGGATTAAGCCATCCGATGGGGACATAATTGCGGCGTTCGGAGCTGACCTTCGGGACGACCATGTACGATCTCGTCGGGATGGTCGTAACTTCAAATTCGGTAGGATAGTCTGCTAACTTCCGTGTCGCCGCCTTTGCACTCGCTAAGCGATAATCGCGGACCATTTTAACTCTTTCGAGTACCGCAGGCATAGACTTTAGGCGATCAGGGGATACGTTTTGTAGCGCAAGAATCCAACGCATTGAGCCCCTGATGTATTCTAGTGAGCCAATCAGTGGCACCATAAGCTCAGCAGCTTTGGGTTCGAGGTCGAGAAAGTGCTGGCGAGCTTCCGGGTCAAATATCAAATGCCCACCCTCGACGAGCTTACTTCCCATTCTCATTGGCATGGCATCAGATAATGGGGCATTGGCCTCCCGCACTACCATGTGCCGATTGCTCACCCCACGCCCATCGAAAAGATACGCGGTCAGCGCGCCGTGGCGGCTTTCGAGCGGATCGCCCTTGATGTCGGGATAGCTGAACAGCCGCTTTTCGGCAGGCTCGTTATCGCGGTGCGTCAGCCCGATCACAACGACATGGACATGCGCGGCACCCCGCGCCTCGCTGCCCCAGCTGAAGGTGCGGTGGGCAAAAGCGATTTCGAGGTGAAAGCGATCGAACAGGATCGGCCATAGCTGCGCCACCTGCTCGCCCTGGCTGATCGAATTGGTCGCGACGAAGGCGATGCGGATGCGGGGATTGGCAGCGATAAATTGCCCGCCCTTGATAAACCAAGCCGCCACGAAATCGAGTGATCCCGCTTTCCGATTGGGCGAGTCGATGACTTTGGCCATCTGCTCTCGCTGCCTTGGCGACTGGTAGCTCTGCCCAACAAACGGCGGGTTGCCCATGATGTAGTGCAGCTTCTCCGGCGCGATCAGGCTCGACCAGTTGGTATCGAGCGCATCGGCGTGGAGGATGTGCGCCGTATCGCGGATGGGGATGCGGGCATAATTGGTGCGGAACGTATCGTTCAGCTCGTTATTGGCCAGATGATCGGCCATCCACATTGCCACTTCGGCAATGCGGGCGGGGAATTCCTCCACCTCAATGCCATAGAATTTGTCGACGGTGACGAGCGAGAGCAAAGCCGCATCAATCTGTTGATCGGGATAGAGCGCCTTCAGGCAATCAAGCTCCAGCCGCCGGATCTCGCGGTACGCGACGACCAGGAAATTGCCGCAGCCACAGGCGGGATCAAGGAAGGTGAGCCGTGCCAGCCTGTGCTGAAATTCCAGCAAAGCTCCCTGCCGCCCGGTGCGCCGCGCGATGATGGCGTTCAAATCGGCGCGCAGATCATCGACGAACAATGGCCCGATGACCTTCATGATATTGGCTTCGGACGTGTAGTGCGCACCGATTTTGCGGCGCTTGTCCGCGCTCATCACCGATTGGAACAGCGACCCGAAAATGGCGGGGCTGACCGCGCTCCAGTTATGCCGGCAGGCATCGAGCAGATAGCCGCGCATCTTGGCATCGAACACCGGGGTGCGCAGCCGCCCGGCGAACAACTGGCCGTTGATATAGGGAAAGGCGTTCAGCTCCGCCGACAGCCCGGTCTGGCGCTTGTCCTCCGGCGTGTCGAGCACGTCGAACAGCTCCATGATGACGCGGCCCGTGTCGCTGCCATCATCGCGGGTATCGGCGTCGATCAGCTGGAGGAAAATATCCTTGGGCTGGAAGATGCCGGTATCATCGGCAAACATGCAGAACAGCAGGCGGACGAGCAGCTGTTCCAGATCATGGCCGGTATAGTTGTTTGCTTGCAGCGCATCATGCAGCTTGCCCATCAGCTCGGCGGCCTTGATGGTGACGTCGGCCTGGGTTTCGAAACTGCGCTGCCGCCCGAGGACGAAGGCAAATGCCTCAATATGCTTGTGCAATTCGGCAAGCGTGAAGCGGGTTTCGGTGTTGGTATCGAGATCGAGCAGCCGCCAGCGCTGGAAATCGCAGGTCAGGATGAAGCGCGGCTTATCCTTGTCGGCCAGCCAGTCAAAATATTCGAACGCCTGCCCCTGCGCCTTCAGCAGATCGCGCCCGCCCGATTTCTGTTCGACAATCAGCGTGCCGGGCCAGAACATATCGATGAAGCCGCGCCGGTTCGCCTCAATGCTCTCCACCCGCCGTTCATAGCTGGCGACGGTGCGGCGTTTGACACCGAAAATCGCGAAAAAGTCATTGTAGAAGCTCTGCGTCTCGCCCTTTTCGTAATGGGCGGTCTTCCACTCTTCGCTGAAGGCGCGGGCGCGGCGCTTTATCTCATCCCAGCCTAACCGCATCGCAACCCCCGCATGATTTCCGTATCTTGCGGCAGGTGATGGCGAAAGAAAACCCCGCCCGGCAGGTGCCGGACGGGGGTTTTCGCGCAGGCGCGCTGCGGTGCGGGTGCGCTATGCCGCCGCCGCCCGCCCCCTTACGCCGGGTTGTATTTGTCGAGGAACTTCTTGGTTTCCATCAGCACCTGAAGCCGATCTTCCTCGCGCAGCAGATTATGGGTGTTGAGCGGCTGTTCGACATACACGAAATCCTTGCCCTCCACCTTGCCGACCGCTTTCAGCCGCGCAACCAGATCGCGCGACTGGGAAACGGGGACGCGCACATCCTTGGCACCATGGATGATGAGGAGGGGGATTTTGTAATTTTCCGGGTGAAGACCGGGCGACACATCCGCCAGATTGCCCGCCTGGCCAAGGAACGTCTTGGCACCATAGCGCCCCAGATAGCCCTTATCATAGCGGACCATGGCAGGCAGATCGTGCACGCCCGCCCCGGTGATCGCACAGCGATATTTGTCGCCGTCCCGTTCCGCCGCGCGGCTGGCCGCATAGCCACCGTAAGACCAGCCCATCATGCAGACGCGCTTGGGATCAATGGTGCCCTGCCCGGCGAGCCAGCTGACCGCATCGTTCAGGTCATCCTGCATGCGGTAGCCCCAGTTCTTGTCGCCATCCTTTTCCCAGGCGGTGCCATAGCCGGTGGAGCCCCGGAAATTGGGCTGGATGACGACATAGCCCGATTCCGCCAGCGCCTGCGCCCAGCCATAGGCATCCCAATCGGCCGAATCGCGTGCCCATGGCCCGCCATGCGGCAGGACGATCAGCGGCAGGTTCTTGGCACCGGCGCGGTGGCGCGGCATCGTCAGCACCGCTTCGATCGACTTGCCGTCACTGGCGGTATAGCGGACCGTGGAAACCGGGTTCAGCTGGGCATTCTTCAGCGTTTCGTTCGCAAAGGCGAGCCGCGCCACCGATCCCGTTACCGTATTGAACATGAACCAGCTTTCGGCCTGGCCCGTCGCGGCGACGCGGAACAGGATCTTCTCGCGCTTGGCATCGCCGCTGGCGATATAGACATTGCCCTTGCCAAAGCCGTTTTCGAGCACGCCTTGAATCTGCTTCAATCGCGGATCGAAGAATATCTGGGTATCGCGGTCCTTGGTCACCTCAATCCCGTCGAGCCGGGTGCGATCATAGGATATGCGGGGCGCATCGACATCATAGCCCGGAACGCCGAACACCTTTTCGCCCAGCTTCATCGTCGCCACGTCAAAAGCATATAGCGCCTTGAACCCGTCCTTTGCGCTGATCGTATAGGCCTTGCCATCGGGCATCATGTAATCAGGCAGGGCAGCCCCCAGGAAGCGATCCGGCACCCCTTCATACACGGTGCGCATCGTATCATTTGGGCCGCTGCGATAGAGCACGGTGACCTTGCCGGTATCGGCATCACGACGCGAACCCATTCGCACCACGCCTGCCATATCGGCATCCCAGCTGCGGACCACCGGATTTGATCGCATCGCCACCTTGGTCTTGCCGGTAATCGCATCAACCTCAATCACTTCGGGCGAGCCGAGGTTTTCGGTGCCCAGCCGGGGATTGCGACGCTCGAGGATGATCCGTGGCGCGCCCGAATTGGACGCCCAGAGCAGGTTGGTGCCGGCAAAACTGTCGTCCCAGCCCAGCGGCGTCGTTTTTTTCGTCTC
>JBBQDD010000136.1:0-6628 GCA_038319335.1 Sphingomonadales bacterium | reverse complement strand
CATGATCGTTTCGCGCCGCGTTGGCCAGACGACCTTCTTGGTCTCGGTCTGCACCTGGCGGATGAATTCCATGGGAGTCGTTTTTGCCACGTCGGTTGAACCTGTTCAAAAAGCCCGCGTCCGGGGCAAAGAGCCGCCGCCCGGTCCTTTGTGGAACCGGCCGCGCTCATCCCCATGTTCGGAATGGAAACAGCATCTAGCGAGGGGCCTGCGAAAACGCAAGGCCAGTGGCCGACTGGCTTACCCCCGCCGTCATTGCGAGCGCAGCGAAGCACTCCAGCGACGCGCGCGCAACAATGGATTGCGTTGCTGCGCTCGCAATGACGAAGCTGATTTGTGCTCACCGGAGAAGGTGGCAGGGGAGCTCGGACTCGAACCGAGGGCCTTCGGTTTTGGAGACCGACGCTCTAACCAGCTGAGCTACACCCCTGTGCTGATCAGCGCTTTAGCGAGGCGGGCGGGGGAGGGCAAGATGGGTTGAGGGCGCATCCCCCAGCCAACGCGCTCAGGCCGCGGCGCTCGCATCGGGCCGGGCGCGGGCGGCGACAGCGCGGGCCTCCTCCACGGGCAGCGGGCGACCGAAATAATAGCCCTGCACCTTGGTACAGCCCAGCTCATACACCATCCGGTGTTCTTCCTCGGTCTCCACGCCTTCCGCCGTGGTCGCCATGCCAAGCGACTGCGCCATGGCCACCACCGCACGGATGATCGCGATTGCCTCTGGCACCTTTTTCGATGCGCCCTGCACGAAGCTACGGTCGATCTTGATCGATGAAAAACGCGTGCGGCTGAGATAGCCGAGCGAGGAATAGCCGGTGCCAAAATCGTCCAGCGACAGCTTCACCCCCAGATCGAGGATACGTTCCAGCACCTTGGTCGCGCCGGAACCTTCGCGCATGAACACGCTTTCGGTCACTTCCAGTTCGAGCCGATCGGCCGGCAGGCCGCTGTTGCTGAGCGCGGAGGCGACGACGGTGACGAAGCTGGGGTTGTTGAGCTGTTCCGGCGAGACGTTCACCGCCACGCGGACCGGCGTGGCCCAGCGCGCGGCCTCGGCACAGGCGGTGCGCAACACCCATTCGCCGATCGCGCCGATCAGCCTTGTGTCCTCTGCCAGCGGGATGAATTTGACGGGGGAGACATTGCCCAGTTCAGGATGGTGCCAGCGCAGCAGCGCCTCAAAACCGGTCAGCGCGCCGGTTTTGGCGTTGACCACCGGCTGGTAGTTCAACAGCATCTCGCCATTGGCGAGCGCCTTGCGCAGCGCCATTTCCAGCACGCGCCGTTCCTCGGCAACGGCATGGAGTTGTGGCTCGTACACGTGGTGCGTGCCGCCCCCGGCGTCCTTGGAGCGGTAGAGCGCCAGATCGGCCGATCGCACCAGCATTTCCGCCGTGCGCCCGTCGCGCGGGCCAATCGCGATGCCCAGGCTGGCGCCGATATACAGCGTGTTGTGATCGATTTCATAAGGTTGGGAAATCGCATCGATGATCGATCGGGCAATGCCATCCACCCGGGCGCTGTCGCTGGCATCGCGGATGACGAGTGCGAATTCGTCGCCGCCCAGCCGCCCCACGACATCGCCATTCCCCACCACCGCGCGCAACCGATCGCCAACCATCATCAGGATGCGGTCGCCGACCGGGTGGCCCAGCGTATCGTTGATGGCCTTGAACCGATCGAGGTCGATCATCACGAATGCACAGCGCGCATTCCATTGTTCGGCATCCGCCATGGCGCGGGCCAGTGTTTCGTTGATCAGCAGGCGATTGGGCAGCCCCGTCAACGTGTCATATCGCGCCATGCGGTTGATCTTTTCAGCGGAGAGCCGCGCCTCCGTCACGTCCGATCCCACGCCGCGAAAGCCGGTAAAGGCCCCCGTCTCGTCAAAGCGCGGGGTGGCGGTGATTTCCCAATATCGCGTCCCCCCGTCGATCTGCACCGGCAGCAGCAGTTCGCGAAACGCCTCGCGGTTTTTCAGCTTGTCGGCCAGCGTGTGGAGCGCGGTGGCGAAGTTGCCGGTCTCCCAGTCGGGGCCGGCCAGCACCTGCAGAAAGGGCAGGTTGTTGATCCGCAGCGGATCGAGCCCCACGGCATAGGCAAAGCGGGGAGAGGCGCGGACCACGCGCCGCGCTGCATCAATCTCCCACAGCCAATCCGCGCTTTTATCCTCGGCATCGTTCAGCAACAGGCTGACGGTTTCGTCGCGTTCGCCCAGCGCGATTTCGTTGGCGCGGATGATGACGAGCGACTTTGCGCGCCCGAAGCACCCTAGCATCAGCAGGAAGGTGAACAGCAACGCCGCGGCGGCGAGTAGCGGGGCGGCCATGATGAACAGCATCACCCCCACAGCGGTGCCCAGGATCGCGAGGAAGCTCATCGTCGCCAGCGGCAGCGCCGCCATGGCAACCGACGATGCCGTCATCAGCACGGACAGGATAATCCATAGCCCCAGCGACATCGCCATGCCGCTTTGCGCGCCAAGCGCAATCGGCGGGACGGACCAGACGACGCCCAGCGCAATCCCCTCCAGCACGGTATCGCGCACCGCCGCGATTGGCGCAGTGGGGGCGTCGCGATACTGGCCGCTCAGGCGGCGAAAGGCGATTGTGGCGCTGACGGCAGCGACGGCAGCGCCCCAGCTGATCCGTGCCCAGTCCGGCACCATATTGGCGACCAGCAGCATCACCAGCGCCGCGCCGACCACATTGGCGGCGAGCATGAACAGCGCCAGCTGGCGGCCCGCATTCAGCTGTGCAGCGCGAATGGGCCCCCAATCCGTTGAATCGGCAGGATCATACAGCCCCAGCAATGCCCGGGCGTCTATTTTCGGTTGCGCGAATTGCGAGGCGGTGGATGTCGACACATCCCGCTTTTACGCGGTGCTGGTTAGCGGAACGTTAGAGCCGTGCCGAATTTTCACGCCGATGCCGCGGATCAGGCGGCAATCGCGTAAGGCTTTATCTCGCCGGCAAGATACAGGTTGCGCGCCTTTGCCCGGCTTAGCTTGCCAGAGCTGGTACGCGGCAGGGTGCGTGGCGGGATGAGTTCGATCACGCAGTTCATGCCCGTCACCGATCGCACCTTTTCGCGAATTTCCTCGCGCAGGCGAACCCGCTCATTCTCATCGGAGCTGCGGCACTGCACCAGCACGGCGGGTGTTTCCTCCCCGCCGGGGGTGGTGATGGCAAAGGCGGCGATGTCGCCTGCCTTGAAACCGGGCAGCTGCTCGACCGCCCATTCAATGTCCTGCGGCCAATGGTTCTTGCCGTTAACGATGATCATGTCCTTGGCGCGACCGACGATGTAGATATAGCCATCGGACATATAGCCCATGTCGCCAGTGTCGAGCCAGCCATCCACCATGCACGCGGCGGTCGATTCCGGATCGCGGAAATAGCCCTGCATGATGGACGGGCCCCTGCACCACACCTTGCCGATGGCGCGGTCTGGCAGCGGGGTGCCATCTTCCTCACGCACCTCAATCTCCATGTCGCGAACGGGTTTGCCGCAATTGACGATGGCGCGGTAACGCTGGGGGCGGTCCTGCTTTGCAGCGGCACCGGACAATTCGGTCTCCTCGACCAGCTCAACCCGAATGCCCTCGCCCGGCGGCATGATCGATACCGCCAGCGTCGCCTCTGCCAGGCCATAGCTTGGCAGGAAGGCCGCGGCCTTGAACCCGGCGCCTTCGAACGCGTCGACAAAGCTTTGCATCACATCGGGGCGGATCATGTCCGCGCCATTGCCGGCGATCCGCCAGCGCGACAGATCAAACCGACCGGATGCCTTGGTTTGGCTCGACATGCGGCGGGCGCAAATGTCGTATCCGAACGTCGGCGAGTAGCTGACCGAGTTGCCCGGGTTGCGGGTGATCAGATCGAGCCATGCCAGCGGGCGGCGGGCGAAATCCTCAGTCTTCAGATAATCGACTGACAGCTGGTTTGCGATGGGTGACAAAAAGCAGCCGACCAGCCCCATGTCATGATACCAGGGCAGCCATGAAATGCAGCGATCACTGCCGCCCAAATTCATGCCGTGGCTGTGCGCGGCCAGATTGTTGAGCAGGGCGCGGTGGGTAACCGCAACGCCGTGGGGGAAACGGGTCGATCCGCTGGAATATTGCAGATAGCCGATATCGTCGGGATTTGCCTGGGGCAGTGGTGCGGCGGGGGCGGGGCGGGTGGCCAGTTCATCCCAGTCGACACCTGCAACCCCGGCAAGCCGGGCGGCCTCGCCAGCCATTTCGCCCAGCGACGGCGGGTAGATGAGCATGGTGGGATCGCAGCTGCCAAGCTGTACCCGGATTTGTTCGATGTAGGAATCGCGTCCGCCGAACGATGTTGGCAGCGGCAGCGGCACGGGCCAGGCCCCGGCATAAACCACACCAAAGAAAAGTGCTGCAAATTCAGGCCCGGTTTCCGCCACCAGCGCAATGCGATCCCGCGGCTTCACCCCCATCGCGACCAGGCGGAGCGCCGAATCGATCGCATCGGTGCGCAGTTCGGCAAAGGGATAGGGGCGCGACAGATTGCCGCGCGCATCATGAAAATTCAGCCCGCGTTGGCCGGCAGCGGCATAATCAAGCGCTTCGCCCAGCGTTTCGAAATCCGCAAAACGGCGTGGCAGATCATCATAGGTGGCGGTAGCGACCAGCGCGGCAGGCGCATCTGCTGCCACTGCCTTGTCAATCTGCCCGATGTCGATTCCCATAGGTTGATGCCCTTGATAACGCCGTGATGCGGTGTCGATGTTGTTGAGCCCGCATTTTTCCCCCGAGCAAGCTTCCAAAATCGTCGGTGAGTGTGGCACAATGATGGCATGCACCCCGCCAGACGTCCCTTGCCGCCGCTGGACGGCCCCAGTCTGGAACGGTTGGCGCTTCGCTATGTCGAACGGTTTGCTACCACCCGGGCCAAACTTGCCAGCTATCTGGACGGAAAGATCAGGCTGCGGGGCTTTGACGGGGAACGGCCCGATACGCTGGCGATTGCCGATCGGTTTGTCGCCGCAGGCTATATCGACGATCGTTCATTCGGGGAGGCGCGGGCACGGGCGATGGCGCGGCGCGGGCTGGGCGCTCGGCGGGTGACGGGCGCGCTGCACCATGCCGGGATTGGGGAGGAGGACAGCGCAGCACTCGCCCCCGCCATTGCCGAACGCGCGGTCGATGCCGCGATCACCTTTGCCCGCAAACGCCGAATCGGCCCCTTTGCCAGCGAAGCGGCGGACCGGCCAATGCGTGAAAAACACATCGCCGCCATGATCCGTGGCGGGCATGATTTCGGCCTGGCACGCCGGATCGCCACGATGGCGCCGGGCGACGATGTCGATGCGTTGCGCAGCGCAGATTGAACGCCGGACGCCGACACCCCCACGCCAGCCCGCCTGGCACGCATTCGAGCGGCTGAGAAACCACGGCAAATGATTTTCTCAATTCAACTTCTGTGCTAGCAATCGTTACGGGGGGAGACTGTATCTTGATACCTTTGCAACCGGAAACGGATGATGCGCCGGCAGCAATGCTCGATCGCGCCAAGCAACAGGCTGTCAGCGATGCCGACGAGCACCGGGTTGCTGGCGCGCTCAAATGGTTCGACGTCACGCGTGGATTTGGGTTCATCGTGGCTGACGATCCCGCTTATGGCGATGTACTTGTTCATTTTTCAGTGTTGCAGGCGCATGGCCGCCGCAGCTTGCCCGAAGGCGCGCGGATCGACTGTGTGGCCGTTCGCCGTGATCGCGGGTTCCAGGCCAACGAGATACTGGCCATCGACCTGACCCACGCCGTGGAGGCGGCACCGCGCGCACGATCAATCGATGAGCGGGTTGATCCCGCCGCGCTGATCGACGAAGCCGGCGAATTCGAGCCGGTGACGGTCAAATGGTTCAATCGACTGAAGGGCTATGGTTTTCTGGTGCGCGATTCCGATTCAGCGGATATATTCGTCCATATGGAAACGCTGCGCCGCGCCAATATTGGCGATGTGGAGCCCGATCAACCGCTGCGCGCCCGCATCGTCAATGGACGCAAAGGGCCGCTTGCGGTTGTCGTCGAATAGGAAGGCGGACGGCAAATGACAGTGATGCGGTTTTTGGGGGCAGCCACGGCGCTTGCGCTGGTTGTTGCGCTGCCCGGCTGTTCGGGCGGGACTACGGCCGCTTCTGCCTCCGCCGAAGCGTGGACCGCCACGATTGCGCTGTCGATCAAAAGCGCGAACGGGGTGCATCGCTTTCAGGTTGAAACCGCCAAGACCGAGGAACAGCAACAGCGCGGCCTGATGTTCCGGACTGATATTCCGCGTGACGGGGGCATGTTGTTCGCGCCGTACCCGCCCACCGGTGGCCCCCCGCGCGAAGCCAGTTTCTGGATGAAGAACACGCCGAGCCCGCTCGACATCATCTTCATTCGCGCTGACGGATCAATCGCCCATATCGCTGAAAACACGACGCCTTTTTCCGAAACGCCTGTCCCTTCGGGGGAGCCGGTTTCGGCGGTGCTGGAACTGAAGGGCGGTCGGTCCGCCGAATTGGGCATTGCTGACGACGATATGGTCAGCTGGCCCGGTGGCCCAAAGCCCTAAGCCTATTGCCGCGACTCGTTTATTGATATAAATATGATATCAAT
>JBBQDD010000135.1:0-6639 GCA_038319335.1 Sphingomonadales bacterium | reverse complement strand
CCATCACTTTGGGTGGCCAGCCAGGCGACGAGATCGGCCACCGTTGCCACGCCGGCGGGCGGGCTGACCTGTTCCTGCCCCGTGCCGATCTGCTCGCGCACCCAGGCGAAATAGAGCATGTCGATCGCCACCGGCATCAATCCATATGCTTCAGGCCGACGCGCAGATAATCCCAGCCGGTCACCGCCGTCAGCACCGCCGCCAGCCACAGCGCGGCCAGGCTGAAGGGCTTGATCCACAACTCCGTCGGGATCGCCCCTGCGAGGATCAACCCGCCAAATGCGACGAGCTGGAGCGTGGTTTTCCACTTCGCCAGCGCCGATACCGGCACCGATACGCGTAGCTGCGCCAGAAATTCACGCAGGCCCGAAACCGCAATCTCCCGCAGCAAAATCACCAGCGCCGCAATCTTGTGCACACCGCTGATATCGCCCGTGCCAACCAGCAACAGGATGACCGCGGCGATCATGATCTTGTCGGCAATGGGATCGAGAAAGACGCCGAGTTTCGACACAGTGCCCTGCGCCCGCGCCAGATAGCCGTCGAAATAATCGGTGATGCCCATCAGGCAATACAGCGCAAACGCGATTGCGTAGCCCGTCTGCCAATCGGGCCACCACAAAAACGCCGCCAGCAGGGGCACCGCAAAGATCCGCGAAAGGGTGAGCAGGTTGGGCAAGGTAAGCATTGCCTGCACCTCTAGCCCCGCGCGCCGCCCGCGCAAACCCCTGCGGGCTCCTCCTCGGGGCCGAGACGCCATACGGGCATGCGATTATCCGATTGCCGGTTTCGCCACGGCTCGGCTATGGAACGGCCACAGTGTTGCCATTTTGAGGTACGGTTGCTCCATGTTGAATGCGCTCGGGCTACTTAAGGAGCGCCGTTTCCTGCCCCTTTTCGTCACGCAGTTCCTTGGCGCGTTCAACGACAATCTGTTCAAGACGTCGATGGTGCTGTTCGCGACATACCAGATTTATAACGACGCGAAGGTCGAACAGAATTTCAATGCGCTGGCGACGGCGATCGGCATCCTGCCGTTTTTCCTGTTGTCTGCCCTGGCCGGGCAATTGGCGGACACGCACGACAAGGCCCGCATCATCCGAATCGTGAAGACCGCCGAGATCCTGATCATGGTGGTGGGCTCTGCAGGGCTGTTGCTGGCGCATGCGGGCTATACGACGCCAGGGCTGGCACTGATGCTGGTCGCCGTGTTGGGGCTTGGCATCCATTCCGCGTTTTTCGGCCCGATCAAATACGCCATCCTGCCCCAGCATCTGCATGAAGACGAAGTGCTGGGCGGCACCGGCATGGTGGAAGCCGCGACCTATCTGGCCATCCTGTCGGGCACCGTCGTCGCTGGCGTGCTGGCCACGTTCCCTGCGATGCTGACGGTGGTCACGGTCATCGCGGTCGCGCTGATTGGCTGGGTGATGGCATTGTTCGTACCGGCTGCGCTGCGCCAGGGGCCGGAACTGACCGTGAATTTCAACCCTTTCACCTCGTCATGGCGCGTCATCAGCGCGACGATGCACATCCCGCGCCTGTTCATGACGATTGTTGCGATCAGCTTTTTCTGGTCGATGGGCGCAATCCTGATCATCATCTTCCCGCCGCTGGTGAAGAATGTGCTGACCGCAAACGAAGCCGTGTCGACATTTGTGATCGCGCTGTTTTCCGTCGGTGTCGCGATTGGCTCTGTCGCCATCAATGCGCTGCTGAAGGGGCATACATCGGCGCGTTATGCGCCGGGCTCCGTGCTGGCGATGGGCGGCTGTGTTGTCATATTCTCGCTGATCTGCCGCACATGGCCCGCCGCTCCTGCGGGCACGCTGTACGACCTGATGACCTTTGTCGAAATGCCGCAGGGTATCATGATCGTCGTCGCGCTGATGGCGATTGCGGTGACTGGCGGCATGTTCGTGGTGCCGCTCTACGCCTTCCTCACCACTACTGTGACGAAGGACCAGACGGCGCGTACCGTGGCCGCAAACAATGTGGTGAATGCGGGCGCGATGGTGATCGGTGCGGTTGGGGTGCAGGGGCTGGCCGTCGCGGGGGTTGGCCCCGGCGAGATGCTGTTCGTGGTGGCGGCGATGTGCCCGGTTGCGGCATGGCTGGGCCACAAGCTTCACCTGGCGTGCGATGAACCCCTGCCGGCGAAACACGCGCCCGCAAAATAGCGTCGCTTCAGGCCGCGCGCCTTAGAAAATCAGCGTATAAACACACACGAAAAACGCCGTGAAGCTCAACGCGAACAGCTTCAGTTCGTCCTCTCCGCGTGTGGCGCCCGCGATTTGCCCGCCCATCGATGATGGCCGCTTGGCACTGGGCCGGCTGGCACGGCGCGCGGTTGCGATCTGGCGGCGGATCGGGTGCCCGGCAAGTGCTGCGGGGGCAAAGGCGGCGGGTGAGCGACTGTTCATGCCACGCAGTTAACAATTTGTTTACGAATTATGCCAGCATTCAAGATGGTTAAGCGATGTTCAGCTTTGGGACGGCGATTTGCGGTCGGAACGGCAGTGTGACGAATGATTGCTAGGCGCGTGCCCCGTTGCGCGATGCGTTGACCGGCTGCGCGGTGCCGCCTAGTCGCAACAGCATGCGACGGGCCCATAAGCAATGACATCGCCGACAATCCTGCTGGTCGAAGACGATCCCGCACTCCGCATGCTTACTACCCGGGCGTTGCAGGAAAACGGGTATAGCGTTCGCCCGGCAGCAGCCGCGCCTGAGATGTGGCTTGCGCTGGACAAGGGGCCGGTGGACCTGGTGCTGCTCGATATCATGCTGCCCGGCACCAACGGGCTCGATCTGTGCCGGGCGCTGCGCCAGAAAAGCGATGTGCCGATCATCTTCATCAGCGCGCGCGCCAGCGAGACCGACCGGGTCGTCGGGCTGGAACTGGGCGCGGATGATTATCTGGCAAAGCCATTTGGCACGCGTGAGCTTGTCGCCCGGGTACGCGCCGTGCTGCGCCGCCCCGCGCTCGACCGGCTGGGCAGCGAGCGCGAGGCAAAGACGATCAGGTTCGATGGCTGGACGGTGAACCTGCCCCGCCGCGAATTGCTGGCCCCCAGCGGCGCGAGCATTGAGCTGACCGGGGCCGAATTCGATCTGCTGATAACGCTGCTCGATCATGCCCAGCGGGTTATCGCCCGCGAACGGCTGATCGAGCTGTCGCGCACCCGGCTGGGCGACAGTTCCGATCGCAGCATCGATGTGCTGATCAGCCGCCTGCGCCGCAAGCTTTCAAGCGCGGGCAAGGAAGCGCCGATCATCACTGTGCGCGGCGTCGGCTATATGCTCAACGTGCCCGCCGAGCGCCATTGAGGCACCTCGCACGTCCATCGCTGGGGCTACTTGGCCGTATCGTTGCGATCCTGTTGCTGACGCTGATCATCGAATTCGGCGTCAGCACGATCCTGTATGAGCGCGCGAGCCAGTTTTCCGTCCGTGATGACGAAGCCCGCCGCCTGGCCGAGCATCTGGCGATCAGTCGCAAGCTGGTATCGGAACGCCCCGTCGCCCAGCGGCCCCAAATGGCCGCCGAGCTGACGACCGACCATTATCTGATGCGGTGGGAGGCTGATCTACCTGCACCCCCGCCAATCGCCCCTGAGCTGAACGAAATGCGCCAACAGATACAGGCGTGGGAACCCGCGCTGGGCAATGCCGATTTGCGGTTGCAGCTCACCTCCCCCGGTCGGCGCTCGGTCGTGTCGGGCGGGTTGCGGCTGGCGGATTCGAGCTGGCTGTTTTTCCGCACGCGCGCGCCGATTGCCGGTCTGAACCTGGCGACGGAGCGCATCCTGCTCGCGCTGGCCCCCGCCATCGCGCTGTTCGTGGTGGGCGGCTTACTGATGCAACGCGCGCTGCGACCGCTGCGTCGGCTGGCGACGGCGGCGGAGCGGATGGGCAGCGGCGCGGGCGAATATGTTGAAGAGGCCGGGCCGACGGACGTCATCCGCGTGGTGCGGGCGTTCAACGCGATGCAGGATCGCATCCACCGGCTGATCAATGATCGCACTCAGGGGTTGTTTGCGGTGGGGCATGATCTGCGCACGCCGCTGTCGCGGTTGAAGCTGCGCGCTGATTCAATCGCCGATCCGCAACTGCGGCGCGCGATGCGCAGCGACATCGGGGAAATGGACGCGATGGTCGGCTCGCTGCTCGCCTATCTGGGCGGCGACGATGATCCCGAAACGCCTGCCCAGATCGATCTGGCCGTCACCTGCGCCACAATTGCCGACGACGCGGCTGATCACGGCGCGACCATTCTGTACAGCGGGCCGGATCACCTGGAAATGACGCTGCGTCGATCCGCGATCAAGCGCGCGATCACCAACCTGGTCGACAACAGCCTGCAGCATGGCACACGGGCGGCGCTGTCCATCACCCGCGGTCGGGATCAGGGGGGGGAGCAGGAGGGCGATCAGGATAGGGATTGGGTGTACCTGAATGTCGATGATGACGGGCCGGGCATCCCCCCTGACAAGCTCGACCTGGTGATCGAGCCATTTGTCCGGCTTGATCCCGCGCGCCAGCGCGACACCAAGGGTTTTGGCCTGGGCCTGGCGATCGTCGCCCGCACGGTCGCCCGGGAGGGAGGCCAGCTGACGCTGTCAAACCGCGATGAGGGCGGGCTGCGCGCGCAGATAAAACTGCCGCTTCGGTAAACGCCTGCATGCTTTGCCCTGGCAACGTTAACTTACATTAGCTCGGCACAGCAGCAACTTAACAACGCTATTGCCTCTCCACGGGGCTCTCAGCGTTCCTTCACCGAGGACCGATGGCTCATCACGATCCGATCGTGGTCTTCGTCCTTCGCGGCGGGACATATCGGCTTAGCTCCGGCTGGCAGGTCGACCCCAAGCCTCCCTGCCAGACCAACCGGGCGGGCCGGCGATCCCCTTCGCCGGCCCGATCGTTGGCCGCTTGGCGGCCCGCATCAAGCGGCCGCAAGTTCCTTTAGCGGCACATCGGGATCGGCAAGCCGCGCCAGATCGGGGCTCACCCCCTCTGCCACCAGCGCCCGGCCGGCGACATAATCCTTGACCATGTTGACGCAATCAAGCGCGATCACCCGGCCCTCCCGCAGATACACCAGCGAGAACCGCCGCGTCGCCGGATCACCGCGCATCACCACCTGATCATGCCCGATCGACAAGCCAACCGTCTGCAGTTTCAGATCATATTGGTTCGACCAGAACCATGGCACCGCGTGATATTCATCCGTACCGCCCATGATCGCCTTGGCGGCCACTGTCGCCTGATCATTGGCATTCTGCACCGATTCCAGCCGGATCGTTGCACCTGCCGCATAGCGATTGGCATGGGCCGCGCAGTCCCCGATCGCGAAAATATCGGGCAGGCTGGTGCGGCACTGCCCGTCCACCTCCACCGCATTGCTGCCGCGCGCGCCCGCGGCGATCAGCGGGTCGACGGCGGGAATAATCCCGATGCCCACCACGATCATGTCGCACGGCACCACTGCGGCGTCGCCCAGCCGCACGCCGACCGCGGCATCGCCGTCCGTCTCGATCGCGACCACGGTTTCGTTCAGCCGGATGTCGACGCCGTGGGCGCGATGTTCGCCCTCAAAAAAACGCGACAATGGCTCGCCCGCCACCCGCGCCAGCACCCGGTCAAGCGCTTCGATCACGGTGACGTGCTTGCCCAGCTTGCTGAGCACAGCCGCAGCCTCCAGCCCGATATAGCCCCCGCCGACCACGGCGACATTGGATACCATCGGCAATTCATCGATCATCCGGTCCACATCGGCACGGGTGCGGACGTAATGGACGCCCCGCGCATCCGCCCCAGCACAGCCCAGCCTGCGCGGCGCCCCGCCCCCGGCCCAGATCAGGGTGCCATAACCGATGGTGACGCCATCGTCGGTCTCCAGCCGGTGGGCATCCGGCAACACCGTGGTGACCCGCGTGCCGAGCCGGAACGCGATGGCGCGTTCCGCCCAAAAGGCGGCGGGGCGAATCATCAACCGCTCGAACGGTTTGTCGCCCGACAGATAATCCTTTGACAGTGGCGGGCGTTCATAGGGCAGATGGTCCTCATCGCCGATCACCATGATGGAGCCGGCAAAGCCCTGTTGGCGCAGGATGATGGCCGCCTGTGCGCCGCCATGCCCCGCCCCGACAATCACTACATCAGCCTGTTCCACCCCTATTCCTCCCCGCGATGACGGCCCTGCCTATCGACCGGCAGCGATGGCACCGCAAGCCACGCGTTGCGCGCAATCCGCTCAGGCGGGGTCGGCCAGACCCGCAAAGCGCCAGCCCAGCCGTTCGCCCGCATGGAATGGCACCAGCGTGCCTGCATCACCGGCGGATATAGTATCGGGCACCGTCATCTCGCTGCGTTCCAGCACAATGTGCCGGTCACTCAGCGGCAGGCCATAAAAACGCGGCCCGAATTCGGCAGCAAACCCCTCCAGCCGGTCAAGCGCGCCCTCCTCCTCAAAGGTCGCTGCATAGCTTTCGATCGCAAAGGGCGCGTTGAAGATGCCCGCGCAGCCGCATGCCGATTCCTTTGCGCCCACCAGATGCGGCGCGGAATCGGTGCCCAGGAAGAATTTGGGTGAGCCCGATGTTGCGGCCCGGCGAAGCGCCAACCTGTGCCGCT
>JBBQDD010000134.1:0-6663 GCA_038319335.1 Sphingomonadales bacterium | reverse complement strand
CGGCTGCGCCTTTCGCGTCGGCAACGAAGTGCGCGAATGGGAAGTCGGCAAGACGATGATCTTTGACGATACGATCGAGCATGAGGCCTGGAATGAGGGCCCCGATGACCGCGTTGTGCTGATCTTCGACATCTGGCGACCCGAAATCACCGATGAGGAGCGTAAGGCGGTGGTGACGATGTTCCAGGGGATTGATCGATTTGGCGGGTAAGGACGCTTAACGCGGGTGCCCGGGATCCAGACTATGCCGTGCAGTTTCGCGACATATATTCCGGGTGACCACCGCGGCGGGGAATTGGCGCCAACGGTGAGCGAATACGGTGACGGTTGTATCTATGCAAACGACCCCGTTGGCGCATTGAGCGGGTAAGCTGTTTGTTATATTATCAAATTTTGGCGATTGAAATGGTGACGTGATGAATCCGATGCTCGCCCTGTTGTTCATGATGGCGGGCCAGTCGCCGCCGCCGCCGGATGTCGCGAAGGCTGACGATATCATCGTGACCGCTGCCAAGCCGCCGGCACCAGAAGCGGCCCGGCGCTTTGTCCGGGCAATTTCCATAGAAACTGATGGCCAGCTCGCGCGGTTCATCGACCCACTCTGCCCGAAAGTGCTCGGTCTTGAGGAGAGCACGGCACACGCGGTTGAGGCACGATTGCGGATGGTGACGAAAGAGGCCGGGATCGATGTTGGCAATACCGGCTGTCGAACCAACGCCTATGTGATCTTTACCGAAGACGGTCATGGTCTGGTGGCGGATTTATATCGGTCGAACCCGGGCTGGTTCGATGGCGTGTCTGATACGGAACGTGAGCGGGTACGCAAGGGCACCGGCCCCGTGTGGGTATGGCGGTCGACCAGTTTGCGCAATGACGACGGGCAGGCCGAACGATATGGCATTTTGCGGGTGATGACGGGTTCAGTCGCCAATCCTCAAACGCAACGGGCTATCGACGGATCGGTCATCGTCTTCGACAACACGGCCGCCATGGGCAAAACAGTGCGCCAGCTGGCTGATTATGCCGTCATGCGGCTGCTCGCCAAGACGACGCCGCCAGAGCAGCCCGGCGCTGCTGCCACCATTCTTGCGTTGTTCGATGCAGCCGAAGGGGCAGCGCCACAGATGATGACGTCAGTCGATCAACAATATCTGCGCGCGCTGTACAAAGGCGCGGGCAACAGGCGGGCAAGCGTGAAAAAAACGGACATCGCATCCGCCGTCGCGCGCAAGCCGGAGAAATAGACCGTCAAAAGACAAGCGGTGGCGAGCAATGGAAAATGGTGGCGACGCAATCGCGCACCATCACCGCTTCCGCGTCAGTTCCCGCATGCCATCGTCCAGCCCTGCCAGCGTCAGCGGGTACATGCGGTCGGTCATCAGTTCCTTGATGATGCGCACGCTTTGCGAATAGCCCCATTGTTCCTCTGGCACCGGGTTCAGCCACACGGCGGCAGGGTAAGTGGTGGTCATGCGGTGCAGCCACACCGCGCCCGATTCCTCGTTAAAATGCTCCACAGAGCCGCCCGGATGGGTGATTTCATAGGGGCTCATCGATGCATCGCCGACGAAGATCAGTTTGTAATCATGCCCGTATTTGTGAAGCACGTCCCACATCGGCGTGCGTTCTGAAAACCGCCGGCGATTGTCCTTCCACACGCCCTCATACGGGCAATTGTGGAAGTAAAAGAATTCGAGGTTCTTGAACTCGGTGGTTGCCGCTGAAAACAGCTCCTCGCACAGCTTTACCCAGGGGTCCATCGATCCGCCGACGTCGAGGAACAGCAGCAGCTTTACCGCATTGCGGCGTTCCGCGCGCATCACGACGTCCAGCCAGCCCTGCCGCGCGGTGCCGTCGATCGTGGCGTCGATATCCAGCTCGTCCTGCGCGCCTTCACGCGCGAACTTGCGCAGGCGGCGCAGCGCCACCTTGATGTTGCGGGTGCCAAGCTCCTTGGTGCTGTCGAGATTGCGGAACTCGCGCTGGTCCCACACTTTCAGCGCGCGCTTGTGTTTGCTCTCGCCGCCGATCCGCACGCCTTCGGGGTTGAAACCCGAATTGCCGTAAGGGCTGGTGCCGCCGGTGCCGACCCATTTGTTGCCGCCCTGGTGCCGGCCCTGTTGTTCTTCGAGCCGCTTTTTCAGCGTCTCCATAATTTCGTCCCACGAACCGAGCGCCTTCATGGCCTCCATCTCTTCGGGCGTCAGATACTTCTCGGCCACCGCCTTCAGCCAGTCGGCGGGGATATCGGCCTGGGTCTGGCCAAAGCTGGTGGCGATGCCGCGGAATACCTTGGCGAATACCTGGTCGAACTTGTCGAGCAGGCCCTCGTCCTTCACGTACACGGCGCGCGACAGGTAATAGAAATCCTCCGGCGTTCGGTCGATCACGTCGCGTTCCAGCGCTTCGAGCAGGATCAGGTGCTCCTTCATGCTGGCCGGAATGCCGGCGGCGCGCAGCTCATCAAGAAAATTCAGGAACATTGTCGCGTTGATCCATTGCTGCCGGGCCTGCCGGGTACACCCATCCTAGCGATCCGCGCGCGCCGATCAAAGTTAATCGAGCCTTAGGGCATCGGCGCTATCGACTGGGAGGTTGAAAGGGGGCGCGCGCGCTATGGTTGGTGCTGTGGAGGTGAAGGATGTGGTACGCCGCGTGGCGCGCAGCTGTGGCACGCTTGTCATCGAGTGTGCCGATGTTGGCGGGCATGTGGCGGCAATGGCCCGGCGCAAAAACAGCCGCATTGCAGAGCTTTCGCGGATCGACACGGTCACCGCAACGCTGGCCCGCGACCAGGCCAGCGTGGCCGCCGCAATCGACCATGCCCGGCAATTGTCGCAGGAGGTGAAGGCAAAGCTTACCGATGGGCGATCGGCGATCATCGATTCAATTTCGGGCTTTACCGACCTGACCGATCTTGTGCTGCGGCTGGGCGACCGGATCGACCGGATCGTGGATGCGCTGGCCGATGTGCAGGACGTGTCGCACCTGATTGGCGGTATCGCGCAGCAGACCAACATGCTCGCGCTGAACGCCGCCATCGAAGCTGCCCGCGCGGGGGAATCGGGCAGCGCCTTTGCGGTCGTCGCCAATGAAGTGAAAAAGCTCGCCCAGCATACGCGCGAAGCGACGCAGCGCATCAACGGCACCGTGGCCGCGCTGTCGGATGAGGCGACCGCGTTCGGCAAGGAAATCGCAGGCGGGGTCCATCAGAGCCGCGCCGCCACCGCCAAGTTCGAAGCGATCGAGCGCACCGTGGTCGACATCGGATCGATCGTGTCGCTGGTCGATCACCAGAGCGATGGTATCGCGCGCAGTGCGATGCAGATGGAACACAGCATCGCGGCCGTGCAGGAAGAAATGAAGCTGGCGGCGGGCGTGACGCGCGAAACCGGCGCCGGATTGAACGATGTGCACGGCCGGCTCGAAAAGCTGGAGGCCGCCGCCAATGTGATGCTCGATCAGCTGGCGGGCAGCGGCGTGGACATTGATGATAGCGACAAGATCGCGACCGCCCAGCGGGTCGGTGCCGAAATTGCCGCGCTGGTGGAAAATGCGCTCCGACGGGGCGACGTTTCAGAACGCGATGTGTTCGATTTCAACTATCGTCCCGTTGGCGGCACCAATCCGCCACAGTTCGACACCCGGTTCAACGATTTTGCCGATCGCCACATCCGCCCGATCCTCGATCGGATGAAGCGCGAAGGGCAACTGTCGATCGGATCGGTGATCAGCGACATCAACGGCTATCTGCCAACCCACCTGACGTTGCGATCTCAGCCGCAGGGCAGCGACATCGCTTGGAACAACACCTGGTGCCGCAACCGCCGGATCATGATGGATGATTGCACCCGCCGTGCGATCGCCAACCAATCGCCGTTCATGCTCAACTGTTACCGGATGACGCTGGGCGAGGGCGATTTCCTGCCGCTGAAAAGCGTGTTTGTACCGCTGTTCTTCAACGGGCGGCGCTGGGGCAATTACGAATATGCCTATGTCGACGCCCTGTCGACGACCGCTGAAATGCTGTCCCCGGCGGATATCGATGCGGCGCTTGCAAAGCTGCGGGCGCAGGAAAAGCGCCAGGCGGCCTAGCGGGCGTAAACGTCGATCAGCGCAGCGACATAATCGGGGTTGCGGCTCGTCAATTCCGGGGCCTCGCGACCGCCATAGATAAAGCCGTTGACGGGGTAGCTGGTCGATCCCAGGCCCGATGATCCGCGATACCACACCTTCACCGCGCTCCAGTCGCCCTGATAGGATACGTCGGTGAGCGTCACATCCTGTTCAACATGGCCCCGAACCCCGTCAATCCGCGACCAGTTGGCATGGGTGACCATCACTACCCGGTCATCGACCACGCGGCTGACAACCGCGACATGACCCAGCGGCAGCCGGGCGGATTGCGCGAACACGATGACGGCGCCCTCACGCGGCACATAGCCGCGCCGGTATTTGCCGGCCGCCTTGTCCCACCCCGTCCAGGCATCGCCGTAAATCTGGATGCCTGATGCGGCGCGCGCAAACGGCACGCATTCGCCGACATAGTCGAGCAGCGAAGAGGCTGCCGCAGGCGTGGCGACAAGCATGGCGCAAAGGGACAGGATCGGAACGAAGGCTCGCATGCCGCTCTGTTTGCACTGTAAGCCGTGGAGGAAGCGTTGGCGGAGATGGTAAACACGTGGTTGCGCGCGTGGCTTAAATCCGGTTCGACTTTGCCCGTGCGCCCAGGTGATAGGCGCTTGGCTTGGGCGTGCGCTTGAAGGTGGTGCGATCGACGGAAACTAGCCCGAAACGCTGCTTATACCCATAGACCCACTCGAAATTATCCAGCAGCGACCAATGGATATAGCCGCGCACGTCAATCCCGTCGTCCATGCACGCGCGCACTGATGCCAGCGCCCGATCGGTATAGGCGATGCGATGCGTGTCGTCGTCTGTGCCGATGCCGTTTTCCGTAACATAGATCGGCTTGCCGATCTTGCGCGCGGCATAGCGGATCGTCGCGCCCAGCGCCTCGGGGTAGAATTCATACCCGGCCGCCGTCATTTCCGTTCCCTTCGGCGGGGCGACGACGCCATTCGCGTCGACCAGAATGCGGGTATATGTCTGCACGCCGACAAAATCGGCCTTGGCGGCCTGCGCAATCCAGGGGCCGTAGATCAGATCTTCGAATTCGGTGGCCTTGTTGCCCGGCCCCACGCTCTGCACATCCTGCATGCTGATCGTGACCCCAACAGGGAAATCGCCGGGGCCTGATTTGATGGCGTCGAACGCCAGTTCATGCGCGCGGACCTGATTTGCCTCGCTCTTGGCAAGATCGGCAAACAGCACATTGGCGAACCGGTCTGATCCGCTCGCCTTGGCGCACGCCGCCAGCATCGCGCGGACCAGCGGCTCGATTGCCTTGACCTCTGGGCGTCCCTGGATCAGCCGGGCGATATTGGCTTCGTTGAAGGTCGATGCAGCATGCATCAGCGGCCCCAGCTTGGCCGTCGCCCGTTCGGCAAAGCGCGCAAAGATCTGGGGGCTGTCCGGGTGCTCAAAGCCGCCCTTGGCCGCAAACCAGCGCGGCACTGTCCAGTGGCTATAGGTGACGACCGGGGCCAGGCCATGCTTGTGGCATTCCTCCATCACGCGCAGATAATGGTCGAGCTCGGCCTCGCTGAACTTGCCGGGTTCGGGCTCGATCCGTGCCCATTCAATGCCAAAACGATGCGCGTTGAAGCCCAGCCGCGCCGCCAGTGCGATATCCTCGCCATAACGGTGATAGCTGTCGCACGCGTCGAGCGACGGCTCCTGAAACAGGGTGGGCTTCACATTTTCCGCCAGCCAGAAATCGGAATTGCTGTTATTCCCCTCAATCTGGTGCGCCGCCGTCGCGGTGCCCCAAAGGAACCCCTTGGGCAGCGGCTTCATGTGCTTTTGAGCGGGTTTTGGCGCGGCCAGCCCTGGTGCCGGCGACAACACCGCCGCCGCCAGCCCGACACTTCCCGCCATCACGGCGCGGCGGGACATGCGGGCATCCTGATGCTTCGGCTCGGTCATCATCACTCTCCCGGTTGTGTTTCGGCTTTGGCGGCAGGCTAGCGCATCAAGCGGCGGGGGAGAAGCGGGGCCTGGGGTGGTGGAGCATTGATACCAGCACGAACGAGATGATCATCAGTAGATACCATGCACCGAGTTTTTCGGGCGATACCACTTGCCACCCGTCCCGCTGGCCGGGGTAGAGCCAGGCACGGGAGAAGGTGCCGATATTTTCCGCCCCCCAGATGAACAGCGCGACCAGCATCCAGCCCAGCAGCAGCGGCATCGCGCGCGGGGTGCGGAAAGGCGTGAACCACACCGGCGTTCGCCAGAAAAGCACTGCGGTCGCCGCGAACAGCAGCAGCCGGATGTCCGGCAGCCAGTGATGGGTGAAGAAATTGATGTAGATTGCGCATGCCAACATGATCGTCGCCCAGCGCGGTGGATAATGATCAAACCGGAAATCGAATATCCGCCATACCCGGGCGATGTAGCTGCCAACTGCTGCGTACATGAACCCCGAGAATAACGGCACGCCGCCGATCCGCAGCACGCTCGGCTCGGGGTACAGCCATGATCCATGCGCGGTCTTGAAGATTTCCATCGCCGTGCCGACGATGTGGAAGGCGAGGATCA
>JBBQDD010000133.1:0-6715 GCA_038319335.1 Sphingomonadales bacterium | reverse complement strand
TGGTGTATCGCACCATCCGCCAGGGCGTGATCGACATGGCGGCGATGTTCGATCTGATCGATGCGCCCGCCGAGGTGAAGGACGCGCCCGGCGCGCCTGATCTGGTGGTGGGCGCGGGCCATGTTCGGTTCGAAAATGTCGTGTTCGATTATGATCCCGCCCGCCGCATCCTGAAGGGTATCGATCTGGATATCCCGGCGGGCAACACGCTGGCGATTGTGGGGCCATCGGGCGCTGGCAAATCAACCCTCGCCCGGCTGATGTACCGATTCTATGACCTGACCGGCGGGCGGATCACGATTGACGGCCAGGATATCGCACAGGTGACTCAGGCGAGCTTGCGCGCCGCGATTGGCATCGTCCCGCAGGATACCGTGCTGTTCAATGACACGATCGGATACAATATCGGCTATGGCCGCGCAGGTGCGACGCAGGCTGAGATTGAAGAGGCGGCGCGCGGCGCGCAGATCGCCGATTTCATCGCCCGCCAGCCCGGCCATTATCACGCCCGGGTGGGGGAACGCGGGCTGAAACTGTCCGGCGGCGAAAAACAACGCGTGGCGATTGCGCGTACCCTGCTGAAAAATCCACCGATCCTGATCCTCGACGAAGCAACCAGCGCGCTCGACAGCCGGACCGAGGGTGATATCCAGGATACGCTGGAGGCGATTTCGGCACGCCGAACCACCATCGTCATCGCCCACCGCCTTTCCACCGTCGTCAACGCTGATGAGATTGTGGTGCTGGATGCAGGCGCAGTCGTGGAACGCGGCAGCCATGCGGCGCTGCTGCGCAAAAACGGGCTCTACGCCGAAATGTGGAACCGCCAGGCCCAGGAACGCGCAGAGGAAGAGGGTGTGATGGCTGCTGAGTGAGGCTGCCAGTTCAGCTCAGGCGCAGCTAAGCCGGATCGTCTTAGCTTTCTTGTCGAACACCATCGATGAACAGCTGCCCAGCTGATCGCGCCCGATGATGATCACGTCGCGGCGATCCTTTTTCGACTTGGCCGTCACCACGATCTCGTCCGGATCGGCATCGGCGTCGGCAATGCCGGCCACAGAGCCATTGTCGCCGATGCGGACCTGCATTGATTCCAGCGTCAGCGGGCCGATTACCAGCGGGCGACTGAGCCGGATGGTTCGGACCGGGCGGCTGATGCCAAAGGCGATTTCGGCCTTGTCAACGCCGCCCACCAACTGCCCGCCAAGCCCATCGGCAAGCGCCGCCCCTGCGCCCGCCGTGGCCAGCGTGCGCGGATGCTGGGGATCAAAAAATATCGTAATGGTGCGCCCGCCCACCATCACCCGGGTCGTCACCGGGCGGAATATCTGCTGGATCAGCGGCAGCGTGGCGCTGCGTTCGTTGGCGCCCTCTGGTTTCAGCTGGAAACGGATCAGGTCGACAGGCAGCCCACCCGGCCCCACGGCCCCGTCTGCCCCGGCGTCATAGCGGCGATCGAACCAGACGACGCGGCGTTTGAACGATGCATTGCCGAACTGCAGCCGGGTAACCCCGCTTTCGCCGCGCACCTTGACCGGGCCGACCTTCACCGCAAAGCCGAAAAAGCCGCCTTTCAAGCCGATCCGCTGCGCATAATCGGGGTTGAGCGTGGGGGCAGCGGGTGCCCAGGGGGTAATGCGCAAGCGCCCCGCCACGCCGCCAACCGTGGCGGGCACCACGCCGTCGCCCCGGACGACATATTCGCCCTGCGCCGGTTTCGCCCCGCCTGCCACACCGGGTAGGACGAAGGCGAGCACCGCTGAGATCACGATTCCCAACATCCGGGCAACGGGCATATCATCTCCTTTGACGATCACCGTTTTGCCACAGATTGGCGCAAATTAATCGAACAATCGCACGTGCATCCGCCAGCTGGCATCACCCCGGTGATGCAGCCGATCCGGCGAGCAGACCGCCATCAATGTCGAATTCGCTGCCGGTGATGTAGGTCGCTTCGTCGGACGCCAGGAACACCACCATCGCCGCCACCTCCTCCGGCAGGCCGAATCGCTTCAGCGGGGTATCCTTGGTCAGCGCCGCCATGCGCTCGGCGCGATCGGGCGTATCGCCGATCATCGCATCCCAGATGCCGGTCAGAATCGCAGCCGGGTGCACCGAGTTACACCGCACGGCCATCCCCTGCTGCGCGCACCACAAGGCTACCGATTTGGTGTGGTTGCGAATTGCCGCCTTTGACGAGGCATAGGCCGCCGCCCCCGGAATCCCGACCAGCCCGGAGCGCGACGACATGTTGATGATCGCCCCCGTGCCGGTCGCCCGCATCGCCCGAATGGCATAGCGGCACCCCAGAAACGTACCGTCCAGGTTGACGCGGTGCACCCGGTGCCATTCGGCCAGCGTGGCATGTTCGGGATCATGCGGCCCTGTGCTATCCTCAAATCCGGTAATCCCGGCATTGTTCACCAGCACGTCGAGCCGCCCGTCCCGCTCCATCACGGCGGCGATCGCGGTTTCCCATCCCGCCTCATCCCCCACATCGAGCGGCAGGAACCGGGTGTTGCCGCCAATCTGATTGGCCAGCGCCGCCCCTGCCGGCCCATCAATGTCAGTGATCCACACGGTTGCGCCTTGCGCCACGAACGCGCGGACAATCGCCGCGCCGATGCCACGTGCAGCGCCCGTAACGAGCGCGACCTTGCCCTGCAGGCGTTCGGTCATGCGGGTGCTCCTTCATGTTTGCCCGCGCGCTGGGGCAGCGACAGGATGAGTGCCAATATGGCCGCGCCAAGCACCATGGTCGCCAGCGGTCGGCTGAACGCCAGGCCGCCATCCGCGACCGGCTTGTCGAGAAAATCGCCAACCGTCGCCCCCAGCGGGCGGGTGAGAATGAACGCCGCCCAGAACAGGGCAACGCGCGATATGCTGGTGCGGTAATAAGCCAGCACCACGAGAAGCAGGGCCGCGCCAAACACCATCGCGCCGCCCGAATAACCCAGCGGGGTATCGTCAGCGATCCAGTCGCCAAGCGCGGTTCCCAGCGTTTGCGAAAAGGTGATCGTGATCCAGTAGAATATCTCGGCACGCGGCGTGTGCAGCGTCTCCACCGAAATCGATCCCGTCACCTGCCGCCATACGAGCATCGACGCGATAACGCAGCCGAGCAGCAGCAGCGATCCCCCCGCATAGCCAATCCCCAGCGATCGATCAGCAAAGTCCGCCATGGTCGTGCCCGCCGTGGTCGACGCAATGATTGTCGCCCAATAAAGCATGGGGTGAAAACGGCGCGCGGCGATCTGCGCTGCCACCAGCACCACCAGCGCGGCCAGGAAAATCACCGTGCTGGCCAGATAGCCAAGCCCCAACGTCATCGACACGCTGTCGCCGCCCGTCTCCCCCAGCGTGGTCGCCAAAATCTTGATGATCCAGAAACCCAGCGTGACGGCGGGCACCTTCGTCAGCAATTCACGCTCGGTTGCCGTCATCAGCATCGTTCCCCTTGCAGCCGCCCGCGTTTCACCGGTAGCGCACCCTGTATGCCCACAACGCTCGACACACTGCAAAAGACCTTTGGCTTTCCCGCTTTTCGCGGCGTGCAGGGCGATGTGGTCGCACGGGTGATGGCGGGGCAGAATACGCTGGCGGTGATGCCCACCGGCGCGGGCAAATCGCTGTGTTACCAGTTGCCCTCGGTGGTGTTGCCGGGCACGTGCGTGGTCGTCTCCCCGCTGATCGCGCTGATGCATGATCAGTTGCGCGCCGCCGACGCGATCGGCATTCGTGCGGCGACGCTGACCTCTGTCGATACCAACCAGGCGGAAACGGTCGCGCGGTTCCGGGCAGGCGCGCTTGATCTGCTGTATGTCGCGCCCGAGCGTGCGTCCAACGAGTCGTTTCGCGGCCTGTTGCGCCAGTCCCCGCTGGCGCTGTTCGCGATTGATGAGGCGCATTGTGTTTCGGAATGGGGGCATGATTTTCGCCCGGACTACCGGCTGCTGCGGCCATTGCTTGACGAATTCGACGACATGCCCCGGCTGGCGCTTACCGCAACGGCGGATGCGCATACCCGTGCCGACATTCTGGAGCAGCTCGGCATTCCCGCAGACGGCCTGATCATCGCCGGTTTTGACCGGCCCAATATCCGCTATTCAATTTCAGCGCGGGACAACACCGCCCGCCAGATTATCGAGGTGATCCGCGACACCCCCGGCCCCGGCATCGTTTACGCCCAAACGCGTGCCGCGACCGAACGGCTTGCCGAACAGCTCGCCAGCACCGGGCGACCCACTCGCGCCTATCATGCCGGGCTGGACCCCGCGGTTCGCGCGCGGAACCAGGCCGCATTCGTGGCATCCGAGGATATGGTGATCTGCGCGACGATCGCGTTCGGGATGGGGATCGACAAGCCCGATGTGCGCTTTGTCGCCCATGCCGGGCTGCCCAAGTCGATTGAGGCCTATTACCAGGAAACCGGGCGGGCGGGCCGCGACGGCGACCCCAGCGTCGCACACATGTTCTGGGGCGCAGAGGATTTCGCCCGCGCGCAGCAACGCATCGCCGAAGTCGAACCCGAACGTCAGGCCACTGCGCGCACGCAGTTGCAGGCGCTGTCGGCGCTGGTGGAAACGGGCGGATGCCGCCGCGCGATGCTGTTGCGCCATTTCGGCGAAAACCCGCCGCCCGAATGCGGCAATTGCGACAATTGCCTGGATAAACCGGCGCTGATCGACGCGACCGAACTGGCCCGCAAATTTCTGTCGGCGGTGTACCGCACCGGGCAAAGCTTTGGCGTTGGGCATCTGGAAAAGGTGCTCACCGGGGTTGCGGATGAACGCATCGAAAAGCTGGGCCATGAGCGGCTGAGCGTGTTCGGCATCGTATCGCGTGCCGAGGCCGCGCTGATCCGCCCGCTGTCCCGCGCGCTCCAGGCGCGCGGGATGCTTACCACCACCGAACATGGCGGGTTGAGCCTGGGCGGTGATGCCCGCGCCGTGCTGAAGGGCGAGGCAGCGGTACAGATCGTCGCGCCACCCATGAAGCGCGCAGCCGGGCGGCGGCGGATGGCGGCGGCGGACATGCCCCATGATCCGCTGTTCGATGCGCTGCGCACCAAGCGCCGCGACCTGGCTGCCGAGGCCAAGGTGCCGCCCTATGTGATCTTCCACGATTCGGTGCTGCGCGACATGGCGGCGCTGAAACCCACCAGCCGGGTCGCGCTGGGACAGATCACGGGGATTGGCGCGCGCAAGATGGAGGCTTACGGTGATGCCTTTCTGGCCGTGATCCGGGAGTCCATATGATCCGCCCCCTCGACCCATCCTTTGCTGTGGCCCCGCAGATCGAGAGCGACGATGTGGCCGAGATTGCCGGTGCCGGCTATGTAATGATCATCAATAATCGGCCCGAGGACGAAGAAGATAACCAACCCGCCGGTGCTGCGATCGAAGCCGCTGCGGCTGCTATAGGCGTCAGCTATGTGGCAATCCCTATCACCCATTCCGGTTTCTCACACCCGCAGCTTGACGCGATGGCGGCAGCGCTGGCTGAGGCGTCCGGGCCAGTGCTCGCCTATTGCCGCTCCGGCACGCGCAGCTGCAACCTGTGGGCGTTGGCGATGGCCAAGCGCGGGGCCGATCCTGACATGCTGGAGGAAAAGGCCGGGCAAGCAGGCTATGACCTTTCCGGCATCCGCCCGACGCTCGACGCGTTAGCGGGCGGGGCATGATGCCGCTGTGAGCATCACCCAACTCGTCATATCACTGATCGGCGTGCTCGGGCTGGCGCTAATCGCGCGGCTGTTGCGGCTGGGCGAGGGAAAAATCGCCAGCGAGGATGACGCCTGCCGGATTGCCGAGGAAATGCTGGCCGGGTTCGAAGCACGTCGCGCGATCGTCAGCAAGGACGGCAATGCGGCGCTGGTGGGCGGCAACGGCACCGTCGCGGTACTGAAGCGCCACGGTGCGAAAGTCGCGGTGCGGCGATTGGTGCCCCCGCTTTCCATCCGCGACGAGCCAGAGGGCGTTACCATCGACACCGGCGAACGGCTGTTCGGCGCGGTAACGCTGATCAATGTCTTTCCTGATGATGCGCGCGCTCTGGCCGCACCACTGACACTGGTGTAAGCAGAGCGGATGGACCTGCCTGATCCCGTTCAATATGCCGTGCCCGCTTTCATCCTGCTGGTGCTGGCGGAAATGCTGGTGGCATGGGCGCGCGACAAGCAGCGTTATGAGCCGCGCGACACGCTGACGTCGCTATCGCTGGGGCTGGGCAGCACGGTGGCGGGCGCGTTGGTGGGCGGCATGGCCTATGCGATTGCGGTGTGGGTGGCGCAGTTCGCGGTCTTCAGGATCGGCTATGCCTGTTACTGGTTCGTGATCTGCTTTGTGATCGACGATCTGGCCTATTACGCCTTTCACCGGTCCGCGCACCGCGTCCGCTGGTTCTGGGCGAGCCATGTCATCCACCATTCCAGCCAGCATTATAACCTGTCGACCGCGCTGCGGCAGACCTGGACGGGGTTTTTCTCGCTCGGCTTCCTGTTTCGGCTGCCGCTGTTCCTGATCGGCTTTCCGCCCTCGATGGTGTTTTTCGTGGCGGGGATCAACCTGATCTATCAATTCTGGATCCACACCGAGGTGATCGACCGGATGCCCCGCTGGTTCGAGGCGGTAATGAACACACCGTCGCACCACCGTGTCCATCACGCGACCAATCCGCGCTATCTCGACAGCAATTATGCGGGTGTTTTCATCAT
>JBBQDD010000132.1:0-6797 GCA_038319335.1 Sphingomonadales bacterium | reverse complement strand
TCCGCGCTGTCCCCCACCGAAAACCGCCTGATCGAGGTTGCCGCTGGTCAACCCATGCTGGCGCAGGTGGAAAGCTGGGCGGCGGTCAATTCGGGCACCCGCAACCTGGCTGGGCTGGCCACGGTAGCAGGGGCGCTGGCCGACGCATTTTCGGCGCTGCCGGGCGACCTCGCGCTGATCGACGCGCCGGCGGTGGAGGCGGTGCAGGCTGATGGCAGCATTGCAATAATCGAGCATGGCCAGCACCTGCTGCTGGCGGTGCGGCCGGACGCGGCAGTGCGCATTCTGCTCACCGGGCATATGGACACGGTATTCCCGCCGGACCACTCGTTCCAGACGCTGGAACACCGGGCGGACGGCACCATCAACGGCCCCGGCGTTGCGGACATGAAAAGCGGGCTCGCGCTGATGCTGGCCGCGCTCATCGCGTTGGAGGATAGCCCGCTTTCATCCCGGATCGGCTATGACGTGCTGATCAATTCGGATGAGGAAACCGGATCGCTGTCCTCCGCGCCGCTGATTGCGCAGGCCGCGAGGGGCAAGATCGCCGCGCTCACCTATGAACCGGCATTACCCGATGGCACGCTGGCGGGCGCGCGCGGCGGCACGGGGAATTTCTCCATCGTGGTGCGCGGCCGCAGCGCGCATGCCGGGCGTAATCCTGACGATGGCCGTAACGCGCTGGTCGCCGCTGCAGATGTCGCGTTGATGCTCACCACCGCGCGCAGCCCGACCCTGTCAGTGAATCCGGCACGGATCGATGGCGGCGGGCCGAACAATGTCGTGCCCGATCTCGCCATCCTGCGCGTCAACTTCCGCCCCGCCTCGCTGGGGGAGATTGATCGTGCGCGGGCGCATATCGACGCGGTTGTAGCCGCCGTCGCCGAACGCCATGACGTCAACATCGCTGTCCAAGGCGGCTTCAATCGCCCGCCCAAACCGATTGATCCCGGCGCGGCAAAACTGTTTGCGCTGGTGAAGGCGGCGGGTACCGATCTGGGGTTGGACATCGCCTGGCGCGCGACGGGCGGTGTGTGCGACGGTAACAACATCGCGGCATGCGGCGTGCCGGTGGTGGATACGATGGGGGCACGGGGCGGGGCGATCCATTCATCGGACGAATTTCTGCTGGTGGACAGCCTGGCGGAGCGCGCCACGCTTTCGGCGCTTACCATCCTGCGCATCGCCGAACGGGGGCATTTGTGACGTTTCGAATCCGGGCTGCGCGGGGCAGAGACCTGCAATCGCTATACGAAATGGCAAAGCTGACCGGCGGTGGCTTCACCAACCTGCCGCCCGATCGCACAGCCCTGCGCGCCAAGCTGGAGCGCAGCGATGCCGCCTATGCCCGCTCCGATGGCGGGATAGAGGATGAGCTGTTCCTGCTCGTGCTTGAAAACGCCACCACGGGCGAGGTGCGCGGCACCTGCCAGATCTTTGCGAAGGTCGGCCAAAAATACCCGTTCTACAGCTATCGGATCGGCGCACTGACCCAGCACAGCAAGGAGCTGGGACGCACTTTTCGCGCTGATATGCTTGCATTGACCACTGATCTTGAGGGCGCGTGTGAAGTGGGCGGGCTGTTTCTGCACCCGGGGGAGCGCGCCGGCGGGCTTGGGTTGCTGCTGGCACGCAGCCGGTATCTGTTCATCGCGATGCACCGCGCGCGCTTTGCCGATCGCATCCTGGCCGAACTGCGCGGCATCATCGATGAAGCGGGCGGCTCCCCGTTCTGGGACGGCGTTGCGGGGCGGTTTTTCGGGATGAATTTTCAGGATGCCGATTATTTCAATGCCACCCATGGCCATCAGTTCATCGCCGATCTGTTCCCCAAACACCCGGTGTATACCGCCATGCTGTCCGAAACCGCGCGCGCAGCCATTGGCCTGCCGCATCCCTCCGGTCGGGCGGCAATGCGAATGCTGGAAAATGAAGGGTTCGCCTTCGAAAACTATGTCGATATCTTTGACGGCGGGCCGACGATGACCGCGAAGACTGATTATGTCCGCTCCATCCGCGACTCGCGACCGGCAACGGTGAGCGCGATTGACGCAGTCGCGGGCGATCCCGCGCTGATCGCGACGGGCACGATGAGCGACTTCCGCTGCTGCTTCGGCACCACCAGCGGCGAAGGCGACGCAGTGACCATCGATCCGGACACCGCGACGACGCTAGACATTGGCACGGGCGCGGCAATCCGCTGGGTGGCGCGGTAATGGCCCTGGTTGAAATCAACTTTGACGGGCTGATTGGCCCCAGCCACAATTATGCCGGGCTCAGCCACGGCAATCTGGCGGCCACGCGCAACGCCGGTGCCATCTCCCGCCCACGTGCCGCCGCGCTGCAGGGCATCGCCAAGATGCGCGCAAACCTCGCCCTGGGCCTCACCCAAGGTATGCTGCTGCCCCATGCCCGGCCCAATCACCACTGGTTGCGCGCGCTGCACACTGATTATGCCGCCGCGCCGCTGCCCTTGAAAGCGCAGGCCCTGTCAGCGTCAGCGATGTGGGCAGCCAATGCCGCCACCGTCTCCCCTGCGCCCGATACTGCCGATGGGTTGTGCCATCTGACGGTCGCCAATCTGGTGACGATGCCGCACCGCAGCCACGAATGGCCCGGCACGCTGGCGCAGTTGCGGTTGATTTTCGCGCATCCCGGCTTTGCCGTCCACGCCCCCGTCCCTGCCCCTTTTGGCGACGAAGGTGCCGCCAACCATATGCGCATGGCCGATCGTCACGACGCCCCGGGCATCGAGATTTTCGTTTATGGCGTGGCGGGAGGCCGCTTCCCGGCGCGCCAGCGGATCGAAGCGAGCGAGGCCGTGGCACGCAGCCACCGGCTCGACCCCGCCCGGACGTTGTTCGTTGAGCAATCCGAAGCGGCGATTGCGGCGGGTGCGTTCCACAATGATGTGGTTGCCGTGGCGAATGGCGCGGTGCTGTTCGCGCATGAACAGGCATTTGCCGACAAGGCAGGGTTCTATGCCGCGCTGCTGGATATCATGCCCACCGCGCAGATCGTGGAGGTACCCAGCCTGGCCGTCAGCCTGGATGATGCCATTACATCATATCTGTTCAACGCACAGCTGGTCACCCTGCCGGATGACGTCATGGCGTTGATTTTGCCGGAGGAAGCCCGCGCCAATCCTCGCGTCTGGGCCTGGTTGCAGACCATGATCGCCGGGAACGGCCCGATCCGGCGGCTGGAAGTTGTGAACGTGCGCGAATCGATGGCCAATGGCGGCGGCCCAGCCTGCCTGCGGCTCCGCGTTGTCGCTGATCCGGCGACGATCGATCCGCGCTTTCTGGTCGATACGGGCCGCCTTGATCGTCTGGCCGCCGTTGTCGAGGCGCACTGGCCGGCGGCGATCGACCCCGCGGATATCGGCAACCCGGCGCTAATCGACCAGATCGAGCGGGCTCACGCCGCCTTGATCGCCACCGTCGGCCTGACCCAGGTCGAGGCTGTCGGGTTAATTGACAGTTTACCGTACTCGTAAACCCGGATTGTCGCATTTCCGCGATTGGCCCGGTGCTTGCTTCATTAAGGCCATGTTCCACCGCATCGGCCAGCTGTTCGTCATCAAGACCAAGTTCGAGGCGTTCCTCGTCATTTACGGGCTTGGCACGGGCGCAGTCGAACGCGGGTTTCACTACCTGCAGCAATATCCCGGCTTTGGCGGCTGGTTGCTGTTCGCCGTCTGCCCGATCGCAGTTTTCATGGCCGGTGCGCGCATCCTCGATTCGATCGAACGCCAGGCGGCGGGTTGATCTAGCTTTTCGCAGGCCAAATTTTGCTTGGTGGCGGTGCCGCAGAGGATAGCTATTTCAACCCCATGAATGCGCCACTTACCCATTTGCGACGGCTGGAGGCTGAGAGCATTTACATTATGCGGGAGGTGGTGGCGGAGGCGACCAATCCGGTGATGTTATATTCGGTTGGCAAGGACTCAGCGGTGATGCTGCACCTGGCCCGCAAGGCTTTTTACCCCGCGCCGCCGCCCTTCCCGCTGCTGCATGTCGATACCACCTGGAAATTCCGGGCGATGTACGACCTGCGCGAGCGTGCCGCCGCAGCGGCGGGGATGAAGCTGATCGTCCACCAGAACCCGGAGGCCAAGGCGCTGGGCATCAACCCGTTCGATCACGGCGCCCGCCACACCGATATGTGGAAGACCGAGGGGCTGAAACAGGCGCTGGAGGAGCACGGATTTGACGCGGCCTTTGGCGGGGCGCGCCGCGATGAGGAGAAATCGCGCGCCAAGGAGCGCATTTTCAGCTTCCGCTCCGCCCATCAACGCTGGGATCCCAAGAACCAGCGGCCCGAATTGTGGCGGCTGTACAATGCCAACAAGCACAAGGGGGAGAGCATGCGCGTCTTCCCGATCTCGAACTGGACCGAGCTTGATATCTGGCAATATATCCAGATCGAGAACATCGACATCGTCCCGCTCTATTTCGCCGCACCGCGCCCCACCGTGGAGCGCGACGGGATGCTGCTGATGGTCGATGATGACCGGTTCCGCCTGCACCCCGGCGAAGTGCCCGCCCTGCGATCGATCCGGTTCCGCACGCTTGGCTGCTATCCGCTGACCGGCGCGGTGGAGAGCGAGGCGACCACCCTGAACCAGGTCATCCAGGAAATGCTGTTGACCACCACCAGCGAGCGCCAGGGCCGCGCGATCGACCATGATCAGGCGGCGAGCATGGAGAAAAAGAAACAGGAGGGCTATTTCTGATGCACGCCCCCGCACCCACAGCCAAAGCACCTGCCCGAGCCATCACCGCCCCCGCGCCCCCGGCCTATACAGCCGACGCGCTGATTGCCGAGGATATCGACGCCTATCTGGAGCTGCACCGGCACAAATCGATGCTGCGCTTCATTACCTGCGGATCGGTGGATGACGGAAAGTCCACGCTTATCGGCAGGTTACTGTATGATTCGAAGATGATCTTCGAAGATCAGCTGGCAGCACTCGAAGCGGATAGCCGCCGGTCGGGCACGCAGGGCGAGGCGATCGATTTCGCGCTGCTGGTGGACGGATTGGCCGCCGAGCGCGAACAGGGCATCACCATCGACGTCGCATACCGGTTTTTCGCGACCGAAAAACGCAAGTTCATCGTCGCGGACACGCCGGGCCACGAACAATATACCCGCAACATGGTAACCGGCGCATCGACCGCCGATCTGGCCGTCATCCTGATCGATGCGCGCAAGGGCGTGCTGACGCAGACGCGGCGGCACAGCTATCTCGCGCAGTTGATTGGCATCCGGCATATCGTGCTGGCGGTGAACAAGATGGATCTGGTCGATTATGATCAGCAGCGTTTCGATGAGATCGTCGCAGACTATCAGGCATTTGCCACATCGATCGGCATCGGCGCATTCACCGCGATCCCGCTATCGGGGTTCAAGGGCGATAATGTCGCCACCCGATCGGCAGCGATGCCGTGGTACACTGGCCCCTGCCTGATCGAGCATCTCGAATCGGTTGAGGTCTCCACGGACCGCGCGGGCGACTTGCCGTTCCGGATGCCGGTGCAGTGGGTGAACCGCCCCAACCTGGATTTTCGCGGGTTTGCCGGGATGATCGCGAGCGGGCGGGTGCGCCCGGGTGACCGTGTGCGGATTCTGCCATCGGGTCGGCTGAGCACGATCGCGCGGATCGTCACCTGGGACGGCGATCTGGACGTGGCGGTGGCGGGGCAATCCGTCACGCTGACGCTGGCGGACGAGGTTGATTGCTCGCGCGGCGACGTGATTGCGCTGGCGGATGATGCGCCCGAAGTCGCCGACCAGTTTTCCGCATCAATCGTGTGGATGGACGATGCGCCGCTGCAGCCGAACCGCGCCTATCTGTTGAAAATCGGCAGCCAGACCGTCAGTGCCACCGTCCGCGCGCCGGATCACCGGATTGACGTCAACACGCTCGAACGGCTGGCGGCGCCCACATTGGCGCTGAACGATATCGGTATCGCCGATATCCACACCGATCGCCCGATCGTGGTGGAGCCCTATACGGACAATGCCGAACTGGGCGGTTTCATCCTGATCGACCGGGCAAGCAACGCTACGGTCGCCGCCGGGATGATCCGCCACGCCCTGCGCCGCGCCCATAACATCCATTGGCAAGCTGTTGAAATTAGTCGCGAAGCCCATGCCGCGCAAATGCGCCAGCAACCGCGTGTGCTCTGGTTCACGGGGCTGTCCGGCTCCGGCAAATCCACCATCGCCAACATGGTCGAGCAGAAACTCCACGCGCTGGGCAAGCACACTTTCCTGCTCGACGGTGATAATGTGCGCCACGGGCTGAACAGCGATCTGGGGTTCAGCGATGCCGACCGGGTGGAAAATATCCGCCGCATCGGGGAGGTCGCCAGACTGATGACCGATGCCGGGCTGATCGTGCTGACCGCGTTCATATCGCCATTTCAGGTTGAGCGCGATCTGGTGCGGGCGATGGTGCCTGAGGGCGAGTTTTTCGAAATCTTTGTGGATACCCCGCTTGATGTCGCCGAAAAGCGCGATGTGAAGGGCCTGTACCGCCGGGCGCGCGCTGGCGAGATTGCCAACTTCACCGGCATTTCCAGCCCCTATGAGCCGCCTGTCAGCCCCGAATTCCGGGTTGATACCACCAAGATGACTGCCGAACAGGCGGCTGACCAGATCGTCGAACAGATTATCGGCATCTGGCTGCCGATGCTGTAAGCCCGGTTGATGAACCCCAACCTTGCCCTGCACGAACCCGATCTGTCGCGCCTGAGCGATGCCGCGCTGGCCCGCGCCGTCGCGCTGCA
>JBBQDD010000131.1:0-6812 GCA_038319335.1 Sphingomonadales bacterium | reverse complement strand
TCGGTCCACAAAACGCGACCATTTTCATATCGATAGGCGTAAAGTTCGCCGGACGAGAAGCCAGCGACAATCGTGCCCCGCCCTGCTGCGGGTGCGCCCACGCCGAACACGCCCTGGGATTCGAGCGATCCGCTGCCGGTCCACTGCACCGTGCCGTCCGCCTGGGACAGCGCGACAAGCTCGTTATTCTGGCTGATCACATACAGCGCGCCATTGGCGACCGTCGGCGCGCCGCGCAGCGGCCCTGATGGGCGCGCGCGCCACAGCACCGTGCCGTCCGCCGCGTTCATCGCCACCACATCGCCCAAACCGTCGGTGGCAAACACCTTGCCATCATCAAAGCTGATCCCGCCGCCAAAGCGCGCGGCGCGGTTATCCTTGTTCTCGGTCAGCTTGGCGGACCAGATCGGCTTGCCCGTATCGGCGGCAAAGGCGTGCGCAACCGCATCCACATCGACCACGAACAGCTTGCCATCCGCCACCACCGGCGCTGCGGCCAGGCGTTGACGCACCGAACCGCCGTCGATTCCGACCGACCATAATTTGGTCAGGCTGGTGCCAAGCGTAATATGGCCGAGTGATTTGGCCGCATTGCCGCCCGGCTGCGCCCAATCGCCGTTGGCGCTTGGCGGGGGCAGCAACACCTGCACATCGGCAATCGTCTTGTCTGCCTCCGCACCATTTTCAGATACCAGGATGGGCACCCGGTTGCCCAGGGTGGGGGTTTTCTTCTGGCCGCCCTTGAAGACACCGCAGCCGCTCAACGCCACCACCACCGCAATGGCGATCGACGTTTTAAAAGATTTCATCATTGCGGTTTCTTTTCCTCAACCTGATCAACGGCATCAACGCCCAGCACCCCGGCCATCTGCACCGCGCGCTGGCGCAGGCTTTCCGGCACTTTCTGGTCCCGGGCGATCTCGCCAAACAACGCCCCCGCTTCACGATTCTTGCCCAATGCCAGATAGGCGATCGCCACCAGTTCCCCGGCTGATCCAAACCATGGCTGGCCCTTTACGGCCAGTGGCTTCAGCCGATCGACCACCGTTTGGGGCTTCAGCGAATCAAACTCTGCATAGGTCTGGCGGATCAGCGCCAGATCACGGAACGGCTGGGCCGCGCTGGTATCAGTCGCGACTTCGGCGAATTTGGCGGCGGCGCCCTTCAGGTCGTTTTTCTGCAGCATCACATCGGCCTGGGTGAACCGGGCCAGCGAGCGATAGCCGCCAACGCCCGATGCGGCCATTTCCGCCAGCGGCGCATTGGCCGCCTTTTCGTCACCCGTTCCCAGCTTTTCGAATATCGTCGCCAGCTGTTCGCCCTGGGTGCCGGCCGCTTGCTGCTGGCGGTTCTGCCAGAACAGCACCCCGCCAAAGATCACCAGCCCGGCCACCACGGCACCGATCGCCCAGCGGCCATAGCGCGTCCAGAACTGCATTGCCTGGTCGCGGCGCAGCTCTTCATCGACTTCGCGCAGAAAGGCTTCGTTGTTTTGCGGCGTTACGGCCAAGAGGGGCTCCATTGCATCAAGGGGTCGGTCGGGAAGGGGCGGACCTTAGAGGGGGCTTTCATCAAACGAAAGGGTATCGACCCCCTGTTCATCCGTTAGCTAAACCTTGGGCGCATAGGTCTGTTCCACCCCCGGGAATTCCCGGCTGCGAACTTCACCGGCATAGCTGAGAACCGCGGCGGAAATACGGCCAGCCAGATCGTCGAACCGCTTCACGAAGCGCGGCGTGCGTTCGAACATCCCCAGCATGTCCTCACTCACCAGCACCTGGCCGTCGCACTGCGCCGAAGCGCCGATGCCGATCGTGGGGCAATCAACCGCCTGGGTGATCGCAATCGCGATCGGCTCCACCACCCCTTCCACCACAATCGCAAACGCGCCCGCCTGGGCGATGGCGGTGGCATCGTCGATGATCTTCGTCGCTTCCGCCTCCGTACGCCCGCGCGCGCCATAGCCGCCCAGCACGTTCACGGCCTGCGGCGTCAGGCCCACATGGCCCATCACCGGGATGCCGCGCGCGATAAGGAACGCGACAGTGGGCGCCATCGCCGCGCCGCCTTCGAGCTTCACCGCCGCCGCACCGGTTTGCTTCAACAGCCAGGCAGCACTTTCAAATGCCTTTTCGGGCGACGCTTCGTAACTGCCAAACGGCATGTCGATCACCACCACGCTGTGATAACTTCCCCGCACGACAGCGGCACCATGCGCGGCCATCATGTCCAGAGTCACCGGCACGGTCGATGGTAGGCCGTAGATCACCTGCCCCAGGCTATCGCCGACCAGCAGCATGTCGCAGTGCGGATCGAGCAGCTGCGCCATCCGCACGGTATAGGCCGTCAGCATCACCAGTGGCTCGGCACCGCCCGCCGCGCCCGATTTGCGCTGGCGGATCGCGGGCACCGTCAGCCGCTTCATCGGCGCTGGCGTGGGGTTGGCGCGGCTGGTCGATGTATCGAGCGTATAGGTGGTGGACATGCCCGCCAGCTAGCGGATCACGCCGCGCTAGGCCAGAGCGGATGCGCGCCTATGTCAATTTGCGTTGACTCGATGTTAGATATATCTAACACTGCGTACATAATATGCGACATCAGGGAATCGGGCTCATGTCTTTCAGGGAAAAAATGCTGTGGGTTTCATTGATCGCGGAAACCGCGATCTGGGGATCATATCTGTTCGATGTGGGCTGGCTGCTGGCGCACGGCAGGGTCGATGCGGGGCAAGCGCTGGGCGGCTTCATCATGTCGGTGTTCTGGCTGGTGGTGGTCGAGGTTGCCGCCGCAACGATCCTGGCGGTCATGGCACCCAATGACGCCAACGCGCCGGAGGATGCCCGTGACCGCGACTTTGCGGCAACCGCGTCCGTGCCCGCCTATCACCTGTTGTCGCTGCTGGTGATTGCGGTGACGATCGCCACGCCCGCGATCATCACGGCGGCACCACGCTGGCTGAGCGGCGACCGCGAGACAATCTATGCCGTCGTCATCGGCAACGCGCTGCTGCTGGCGCTGGTGCTGGCCCATGCGGTCAGGACGACGGCGCAACTCTGGCGCTATCGCCGGGAGGGTTGATCGTGCCCGCCCCGCCACCCATCACCAACACCATTCGCACGCTGCGCTTCATGGCGGGCGAGATGACCCAGGCCGAACTCGCCGAGCGGATCGGCGTCACCCGCCAGACCGTCGCCGCGATAGAGGCGGGCAAATACTCCCCGACGCTGGAGGCCGCTTTCCGCATCGCGGCGGTGTTCGGCAAGTCAATCGATGAGGTATTTCAATGGGGTGGCTGATCTATTCCCGGGCATAAATGTTCATCGCAATCGATACGCGGTCCCGACTGCCACGGTGCGGGCGCACGCCGTGGCGGACAAAGCCGGGGAACATCACCAGGTCACCGCGCTCGGTGCGCACGCGCTGTTCGATCACCTGGGGGTTGCCGTCCGCGCCGATCGCGCGAAAGCCGGGAAAGGTCATTTGCGGCACCGGGAATCGCGGGTCTTCGAAATACAGCTCGCCACCTTCGGGGGCCCCTTCCGCCCCGGCCCCAGACGCGCCCGGGTCCAGCCCCATGTCGATATAATATACCGCTGCCCACAACACGCCGGGATGCGCATGGCTCATGTTCAGCGCGCCGGGTGGCGACACATTGGCCCACATTCGGGCCGACCATGTCACGCTCGCGGCATCACGATCATCAAAATGCGACAGTCGTTTGGCCATGCGGATCGCGATATCCGCCAGCTTTGCGGCGGCCGGACCGCCCCATGTCATCATGTCCGTCGTCGAATGCCAGCCGCCGACATTCGATCGGTTAAGCCCCTGGTCGGCACCGCGCCGCGCGGCGATGGCATCGGCCAGCGCGGTCGTCATCGGCTCGGCATCGGTCAGCTTGCCGTGCAGCAACGGCGTTTCAAACAGGCCAACCCGCTCGGCGCGCACCCGGATCGCGTCGAATGCCGCCGTCATGTCACCGCAGCCAGCCGCGCTGCGTTGCCATCCGCGCAAACCAGATCTGCACCAATGCGAGCACGAAAATAAACAGCGGGAACGGCACCGTTGCCGCCGCACCCTTTACCGCGATCAAATCAGTCGCGCCGAACACCCAGCCAAACTGCACGACCACCCCGGCGAGCGACACGAGATAGAGCGGCAGAGCAAACCGCGATCGCAACAGCAGCGCGATTGATCCGAACAGTGCGGGCCAGGTTGCCATGGCGAACGACCAGTTGAACCAGCCGGGCAGCGCCAGATAGGCCTGCCGATCATAGGCGCTCATCGCCGCCAGCCCGGTTTCGCCCACCGCGATATGCGCATAAAACGCGGCCACGCCCGCGATATCCCACAGCACCAGCAAGGCAGCTGCTGCCCAGAACCAGCCCGGCAGTTTGGTATCCATCGACGTCATCTGATCGCTCCCCCAATTTCCCTGCCGAAAAACATGGGCCGGGGCGGCGCGATTGGCAACATGGCGCGGCAAATGCCGCCGCCGCGTCAGGCGACCTTCACGCCCTTCCAGAACGCGAAATAGCCCTTGATCTGCGCAGCCTTTTCCTTGGGATCAGGGTAATACCATACCGCATCGGCATTTTTGGCGCCGTCGACGACGATGGTCTTGTAGCTTGCGTCACCCTTCCACGGGCAGTGGCTGTGCGTTGCGCTGTCTGCCAGCAGCGCCATGTTCACTGATTCGGGCGGGAAATAATGATTGCCCTCGACAACCACCGTGGCGTCGGATTGGGCGATGACGGTATCGTTCCACGTGGCGGTCGGCATAAGGCAGGCTCCTGTCGGTGAGGCCGCGATATGGGGCGGCGGCGGCGCAGCGCCAAGGGCGCAATCAGCCAAAAAAGGCGCGGTATTCGTCCGGCTTGAACCCGATCAGCAACCGCGTGCCGGCCACCAGCACCGGGCGCTTGATCATCGACGGATTGGCCAGCATCAGCGAAACCGCCTTTGCCGCATCAATCCCCTGCTTGTCGGTATCGGGCAGCCCGCGAAAGCTGGTGCCGGCACGGTTCAGCACCACCTCCCAACCTGCCGCATCAACCCAGCCGCGCAGCACATCAGCATCGATGCCCCGCGTTTTGTAATCATGAAAGTCATACGCGATACCAGCGGCATCCAGCCAGGCGCGCGCCTTCTTCATCGTGTCGCAATTCTTGATGCCGTAGATGATCACCAGCGTCGCCCCCTGCCCATCCTGTCCATGCCACGCGGTGCGGTGAACACGCCGCTATTTTGCCTTTGACTGGTACACCACCCGGCAATCGGCATTGATCGTCGTGTACCGCCCGTTTGCCGCGTCCACGAACGAGATGCGCCCGCCATCGTCATATTCGACCTTGCCGGTCGACTGGCCAGCAAAGATTTGGGCCCCGTAGGTCCAGCAAGTGATGTCGGCTGGCCGGTCGTCGAACGTGGCCTCGCTCCCGGCACGCTTGCTCTGGGTGCAGGCCGACACGGTCAGCGCGGCGATCAACACGGCAAGGCTGAGGGCTGGTTTCATTATGGCATCCTGGTGTCGCGAGGGGAGGGGTGACGGTTCGCAATGGGAGCCTAGTCGCGCATCCGCCCGATTTGCAGATATTTTGTCCGCCGTTCGGTGCGCAGTTCAGCCGGAGACAGCGCGCCGAGGGTGGCCAGTTCAGCCGCAATCGCCACCCCAACCCGCTTGATGGTGGTCTGGTGATCGCGGTGTGCGCCACCGGCGGGTTCATAGACGATCCGGTCGATCACGCCCAACCCCAGCAACTCGCCCGCCGTGATCTTCATCGCCTCTGCGGCTTCAGCGGCCCGCGATGCGCTGCGCCACAAAATCGATGCGCACCCCTCTGGCGAGATCACCGAGTAGATCGAATGTTCCAGCATCAGCACCCGGTTCGCCGCCGCCAGCGCGACCGCACCGCCCGATCCGCCTTCCCCCGCGATCAACGCAATCATCGGCACGCCCAGCGACAGGCAGCGTTCGGTGCTGCGCGCAATCGCCTCTGCCTGGCCGCGTTCCTCGGCATCCATGCCGGGGAAAGCGCCGGGGGTATCGACCAGCGTAATCACCGGCAGGCCAAACCGGTCCGCCAGGTCCATCAGCCGGATCGCCTTTCGGTAACCTTCCGGCTTGGCCATGCCGAAATTGTGGCGCAGGCGCGACGCGGTATCATCGCCCTTCACATGGCCCATCACCAGCACGCGCTTCCCCTGAAACCGGGCGAGCCCACCCAGCACCGCCTGATCATCGGCAAAGGCACGGTCCCCGCCCAGCGGCAGAAAATCGTCGAACAGCCCGGCGACATAATGGTTGAAATGCGGGCGCGCCGGATGCCTGGCGACCATCGCGCGCTGCCACGGCGTCAGCTTGCTGTACAGAAACGCCAGCTGGCGTTGCGAGCGCTCCTCCAGCTGTGCCGCTTCATCGGGACGCTCGCCCGCAAGACGCAGGGCAGCCGCACTCTGATCGAGCGCCTCGATCGCCTTTTCGAAGGCCAGATACTCGCTCACCCGATATCCCTCATACGGTCATCGCCATGCCGCGATAGATGCGCGCGCGGTAACGCGAATCCTCGGCATCGGGCAGCGGCGCGCCGACCAGCAGCACCGCCCGCGCAAACCGCTTCACCTCTTCCAGATGCTCGTCCAGATCGCGCGGCTCCTCTGATTGCACCCGGCGCGTCAGGTTGATCTGGTTGACAGGTACGTCGTGCACCAGCCGCTCATTTTCCACCGCCAGCGTGGCAGTAAAGGCGTGCAGCGTCGTCTTGATGAAGTTCGCCAGCGCAAACGCCGGGCTGCGATCTCCCATCGGCACATCG
>JBBQDD010000130.1:0-6833 GCA_038319335.1 Sphingomonadales bacterium | reverse complement strand
CGCGGTCAGCCTTCCACCGCCGATCAATTCATCGGCAAATCAAGCGCATCCGCCACCGCCTGGTGCCTGATCTTGCCGCCCGACACGTTCAGGCCGTTTGCCAGATGCGGGTCTGCGGCCATCGCGCCTTCCGCGCCGTGTTTCGCCAGCTTGAGCACGAACGGCAACGTCGCGTTGTTCAACGCAAAGGCGCTGGTTCGTGCAACCGCGCCTGGCATGTTCGCCACGCAGTAATGGATCACGCCGTCCACTTCGAACACGGGGTCGTCGTGGGTGGTCGCGTGCGATGTTTCGAAGCACCCGCCCTGATCGATGGCGATATCCACCAGCACTGATCCGCGCTTCATCGTCTTCAGCATCTCGCGCGTCACCAGCTTGGGTGCAGCCGCCCCGGGCACCAGGACCGCACCGATCACCAGATGCGCGTTCTTCACGGCATGGGCGATGGCGGCGGACGACGCATATGCGGTCTTGATCTGGCTGGAGAAGAACATGTCGAGTTCCGCCAGCCGGGCATTGTTGATGTCATAGATGGTCACGTCAGCGCGCATGCCGACCGCCATCTGCGCCGCATTCACGCCGGATACGCCGCCGCCCAGAATCGCCACCCGCGCCGGCGCAACGCCGGGCACACCGCCGAGCAGCACCCCGCGGCCGCCCTGTTCCTTCTCCAGATAATGCGCGCCAACCTGGATCGACATACGCCCCGCCACTTCAGACATCGGTTTGAGCAGCGGAAGCGAGCGATCTGGCCCAGTCACCGTCTCATAGGCGATGCACGTCGCGCCCGATGCCATCAGGCCAAGCGCTTGTGGCTTGTCTGCCGCCAGATGCAGGTAGGTGAACAGCAGATGGCGCGGCTCCAGCAGCGCGATTTCGCTCGCCTGCGGTTCCTTCACCTTCACGATCATGTCCGATCCGGCAAACACCGCCGCTGCATCCGCCACAATCTGCGCGCCGGCTGCGATATAGTCCGAATCCTCGAAATCGATGCCCAGCCCCGCGCCCGTCTGCACGCAAACGCTGTGCCCGGCATGGACCAATTCTGCGACCGATGCGGGGGTCAACCCGACGCGATATTCGTGGTTTTTGATTTCCTTGGGGACGCCGACTCGCATCTGCCCTCTCCTTATTCGGTTGATGGGGGCGCTATAGCCGCCCGGTTTGGGCTTGTCTTGCCAGCTCGGGTCTTGCCAGCCAGGGTCTTGCCAGCCCGGGTCGCGACAGCGGGATTGCGGCGTTGCCGGGCCATTGACCCCATGCTAGGGCGCGCACCACTGATAACGGGGCGAGCCAACAGGCATCCATGCGTGTTTCAATCTCCTTTCTGGCCGGACGATCGGGCCTGTGAGCGAAACAATCGGCGCGGGAGAGCCGCATCAGGGGGCTGGCAGCGGCGGCCATCAAAAGGACGGCGCGGTCAAGCTGGCCGTCAGCGCGATTGGCGTCGTCTTCGGGGATATCGGCACCAGCCCGCTTTATGCCTTTCGTGAAACCTTTGCCGGGCACCACAAGCTGGCGCTCGATCAGCTCCACATCATGGGCGTCGTCAGCCTGATCTTCTGGTCGATGATGATCGTGGTCAGCATCAAATATGTCGCCATCATCATGCGCGCGGACAACAAGGGGGAGGGCGGCAGCCTGGCCCTGCTGGCGCTGGTTTCCGGCCGTACCAAGGGGCAACGCTGGAGCCAGGGTATCATTTTGCTCGGCGTGTTCGCGACGGCGCTGTTCTATAGCGACAGCATGATCACGCCTGCCGTATCGGTATTAGGCGCGGTGGAGGGGTTGACGATCGCCGCGCCATCCTTTGGCGCGCTGGTGCTGCCGCTGGCGGTGGTGATCATCATCGGGCTGTTCTCCATTCAGCGCAGCGGCACCGCCCGCGTTGGCCTGTTTTTCGGGCCGATCATGCTGCTGTATTTCGTGGTGATCGCCACGCTGGGCGTGATCAGCATCGTGCAGACGCCGCAGATTCTGTGGGCGCTGTCTCCCACCTATGCCTTCGAATTCTTTGCCTATGATCCGCTGCGCGCGTTTCTGGCGCTTGGTTCGGTGGTGCTGGCGGTGACCGGGGCAGAGGCGCTTTATGCCGACATGGGGCATTTCGGGCGCAAGCCGATCGGCATGTCTTGGCTGGTGTTCGTGCTGCCCGCGCTGATCCTGAATTATATGGGGCAGGGCGCGCTGCTCTCGCGTGAGGGAATGACGGCGCTGCAGAGCCCCTTCTATCTTCTCGCGCCTGAGGTATTGCGGCTGCCCCTGGTCATCCTGGCCACCATGGCGGCAATCATCGCGAGCCAGGCGGTGATCTCCGGCGCATTCTCCGTCACGCAGCAGGCGATCCAGCTTGGCTTCGTGCCTCGCCTGCGGATCGAGCACACCAGCGCATCGACCGCCGGCCAAATCTATATCCCAATCGTCAACTGGGCGTTGCTGGTGATGGTGCTGGTGCTGGTGCTCGCGTTTCGCTCATCGTCCAACCTCACATCGGCTTATGGGATCGCGGTAACAGGCGCGATGACAATCGATACGTGCCTGCTCGCGGTGGTGCTGTACCGGTTGTGGCAATGGCCGCGCTATCTCGCGGTGCCGCTGTTGGCTGTGCTGTTTGTGGTCGACGGCGCGTATCTGGCCGCCAATCTCACCAAAGTGCCTGATGGTGGCTGGTTCCCGCTGTTGATCGGGCTGATCATTTTCACCCTGCTTACCACCTGGTCAAAAGGGCGGCAGCTGATGATCGCGCGGATGCGGGATTCAGCGATGCCGATGAAGGTTTTCATCCAGTCCGCCGCCACCGCCGCCACCCGTGTGCCAGGCACCGCTGTCTTCATGACGTCGACCGCAGAAGGGGTGCCGCACGCGCTGCTCCACAATCTGAAGCACAACAAGGTGCTGCACGAACGCATCATCCTGTTAACCGTCAAGATCATGGACGTACCCTATTACCCCGATGATGGCCGCTGCCATCTGGAAAACCTGGAAAATGGTTTCCACAGGATGATCCTGAAATATGGCTTCATGCAGGAACCCGATGTGCCCGCCGCGCTGGCGCGGATTGACCAGTGCGGCGCCAATTTCCGGATGATGGACACCAGTTTCTTCCTCTCGCGCCAGACTTTGCTGGCGTCGGACCATCCCGGCATGATGATCTGGCGTGAAAAGCTGTTTGCGTGGATGCTGCGCAACGCCGAAAGCGCGATGGAGTTTTTCCGCTTGCCCACCAACCGCGTGGTCGAGCTGGGGAGCCAAGTCGAGATTTGACCGCGGACCAGCGTCCGGCCCCGATCATCGTCACGGCGCTGTTCGGCAAGCAGGACCAGGGCTGGTTCGACGGCCTGCGCCGCGCGCATTTTCCGCCGGAACGCAACCAGCTGGCGGCGCATTTGACGATGTTTCACCATCTCAGCCCATTGCTGGAAAACGAGCTCCGCCAGCGGCTGACGGCGGAAACGCGCGGCGTTGCCGCTCCTGCCGCCAGGGTAACGGGGCTGATGTCGCTGGGCGGTGGCACCGCATTCCGTATCGATTCGCCAGAGCTGGCCGATATCCGCGCGCGGCTGGCCGATGCGTTTGCAGCGATGCTCCTCCCGCAAGACGCTGCCCCATGGCACCCGCATGTCACCATCCAGAACAAGGTCCGCCCTGCCGACGCCAAGGCGCTGTTCAAGGCGCTCGAAGCCGATTTTCGGCCCCGTCCGGTGGCCATCGCCGGGCTGGCGGCGTGGTGGTATCGTGGTGGGCCGTGGGAGCCGTTGTCGCGGCACATGTTTCGGTAGAATGCCATGCTTCCAGCTAGATAACGCCCGGCTGTTCTAGGTTATCGAGTAACCCGGGCATGGACGCTTCCGATATTGGGGTGGAGCGGAACGAACGGGTTGGAGTCGTGGGCCGTAATCTTTCACCACCCAGGCCCCATCCGTCATTGCGAGCGGAGCGAAGCAATCCAGCGTCACCACGCGCGGCACGGCTGGATTGCTTCGCTCCGCTCGCAATGACGATTCGTATTTTGAGAAGTCTACCGCAGCGAAGTCACCTGACCTACATGCCCCCCTACATCGCAGCGGTTGACCGGGGCCGATGGCACACTTATAGCCCCGCGCTCGCGCAACCGCGTACCCCATTGGGGCGAAGTAGCTCAGCTGGTTAGAGCACGGGAATCATAATCCTGGGGTCGGGGGTTCAAGTCCCTCCTTCGCTACCATCACTGCCGTCCGGCAAGCGCTTTGGGCCAAAGCGCGGCGATCTGTTCCCCAACTAAATGTGTGCGCGCGTAACAATTGCGCGGCTGCCAGCGAACACCATGTTGCAACCAGCCCCCGATATTCCCTAGAGACCGGGCCATCCACCAGTGAAAGCTTTTCAGATGTCCGCCACCCACCACACACGCATGTTGATCATCGGTTCGGGCCCGGCGGGCTTGTCTGCCGCGATTTATGGCGCGCGGGCGGGCATGAAGCCGATCCTGGTGCAGGGCATTCAGCCCGGCGGCCAGTTGATGACGACCACTGATGTGGAAAACTACCCGGGCTTTCGGGAGGTGATCCAAGGCCCGTGGCTGATGGACGAGATGCAGGGCCAGGCAGAACATGTCGGCACCCGGCTGATGTATGACACGATTGTTGAAGTTGACCTGTCGAAGCGGCCGTTCCGGCTGATCGGCGATAGCGGCGACGTATATGAAGGCGATGTGCTGATCATCGCCACCGGCGCGCAGGCCAAATGGCTGGGCCTCGACAGTGAGGAGTGGATGAAGGGCAAGGGCGTCAGCGCCTGTGCCACGTGCGACGGTTTTTTCTTTCGCGGCAAGCGCGTGGCGGTGATCGGCGGCGGCAATACCGCGGTTGAGGAAGCGCTTTACCTCACCAATCACAGCGACAACGTGACGCTGATCCACCGGCGGGATTCGCTGAAGGCCGAACGCATCCTGCAGGACCGCTTGTTCGCCAATCCCAAGATCACGGTGCTGTGGAACAAGGAAGTCCGGCAATTTGTGGGCGGGGGCACACCAGAAGGGTTGGTGGGCATCGATTTGCTCGATCGGGTGACGGGCGAACAATCGCTGCTGGAGGTTGAGGGCGGTTTCGTCGCGATTGGCCATCATCCCGCGACAGAGCTGTTTCGCGGGCATTTGGCGCTAGATTCGGATGGCTATATCGAGGTGGAAAAAGGCGGCACCCGGACCAGCGTGCACGGCGTGTTCGCTTGCGGCGATGTGATGGACAAAATCTATCGACAGGCAGTAACGGCGGCGGGCACAGGCTGTATGGCGGCGCTGGATGCCGAACGGTTCCTGGCCGAGGCCGATTTCGAGCAGGTGGCAGAAGCTGCCGAGTGAGGGGCGGGGCAGCCTTTATTCAGTTTGAGATTTCCATCCGTTCGCCCCGAACGAAGTCGAAGGGCGAGCGCTAGGCTGGGGTGGGGCTTCGACTTCGCTCAGGCCGAACGGGTGGTGAAGCGTCTGCCCTACGCTCAAACCGTTCCTAACTCAGCGCGCCCAATATCGCCGCCTTCAGCGCCATCTTGTCGGCCGGTCGGGCAAAACTGTGTGACGCAGTGTCGATGTCGATCCGCTGGCCGGTATACCCCGCCCGGGTGGCTGCATCGGCAAAGGCAATCGCGGTTGCGTCGCCCGATGCCAGTACCACCACCGCGTCCGGATGGGCGGCCAGTTTGGCGAAGACGGCAGCTTCCAGCGGGCCCGCGGGCTGAGATTGGTTCTGCGCAATCTTTGCCATACCACTGATTGCCTTACCGAAATCGATTCGTCCGGTCAGCAGTCGTGCCCAGCTGGCGGGATCGCGCAGGCGCTGCGCATAGCGGGATCGAATGGCGGCGGCGGGGGGCAGGGCATCGGTTTGCTCGACCACCCAGGGATTGGCCAGCACCATCCGGTCGAACGCGCCGTCGCCGTGCAGCAGCAGCGCCGTTGCCGCGTCGCAATTGCCAAAGCCGATCAGCCGGGTGACCTGCGGCGCGGCGGCCCGAAACGCGGCGATCGCCGCCATCATGTCAGCGCGGGATGACGTAAATCCACCATTCTCCCCGCTGGAATCGCCAATGCCGCGCCGATCGAACCGAAAAACGGGATGGCCCAGCGCCGCCAGTTCTGCCGCCAGCAACGCCATGCCACGGTGCGCGCCGCACCGGATTTCATTGCCGCCTGATACAATCAGCAGGCCGGCGGTGCCAGCGGCATCATCCAGCGTGCCGACCAGCGTTTCGCCCTCGCAGGGGAAGGGCGTTATGCGGCGCATTGCCGAACCCATGCCGCCAGATCCTCCGCCAATGCATGTGCCAGCGGTAAATCGTTCGCCGGTTCGGCCCGCCGCCATAGTGGGTTGCCTGGCAATTTCAGATCAGCCGGGGCCGGGTCGCTATCCAAGCGCACGGTGCGCAGCGGAGCCATCGCGTCCGGCAGTGTTGCATCGGCCCGCAGCGCGTCAAACAGGGTCGGGCTGATCAGGTTGCCCGCTGCCTCGACGGGATCGCCGACGGCTGGGGTCGCGGGGGCGGGATTGACCAGTACACCGCGGGTCAAATCACGGATCACCGCCTGCCCGATGATTGGTGACAGCCGCCAAACCCCGCACAAGCCCGCCACGCTGCCCACAACCGCCCCGCCGCGCATCGACCCCAGAACTGCCGGCCGGACAGCGAGCTGGGCTTCTGAGAGCCCCTGAAGGGCCTTTTGCCAGTGATCGAGGGTAGCCTCCTGCGTTGGCATCACGCTTTCGCTCTGGCCGGGAAGGTCTGGCAAAATGCTCGCCACGCCCGCAGTGGCGAGTGCCCGGCAGATTGCCAATGCAAAGCTGCGGGTGCGGTTATGTTCT
>JBBQDD010000129.1:0-6833 GCA_038319335.1 Sphingomonadales bacterium | reverse complement strand
GCCTTCATCTGCCGCGACGATCCGCATCGCGCCACGTATTTTCAGGGTGAACACCACGCCGTCAGCCGGTGCGGCGTTCCCCGCCCGTCGCCAGCGGTCCGCCGACAGATAGGGGAACCACAGCGCGAGGAACCGCCGCTTCCCGGAACATCGCTTGGTCACGATTCCACTCCACTTGCCATGAACGGCCGGCACTGCCGCCGCGCTGGCGCAAAAGATTAAGGGCAAAGGTGGGATAGCCAGGCGCGCTCGCCTCCCGCGGGTTTGCCGCCGCTGACGCCACCGACCAGCGGGTTTGCGCCGCACTCGGCCCCGGCTCGGCATCGGCGCGCAGCATCAATGCGGTGACGCCGCTGGCCTGTGCTGCCACCGCCAGCCGCCTGCTCGCCGTCAGATCGAGCACGCGCGGGTTTTTCCACAATTCAATCACCGCGACATCGATAGCGGGGCAACGCACCACCTCTGCCGCGACGCGCAACACCCCCAGCGCATCGTCGATCACACCCAGGATGACCCGGCCGGGATCAATGCCCAGTTCGGCCAGCCCCGGCGCGTGCAGGCACCCGCCCCGCGCCTCCGCCGCCTGTTCGCGCAACCAGAATATCGTCGCCCCCGGTCGCGCCAACTGCGCCCCCAGCATCGCGGCAAAGCCCGCCGCGCTGCCGGTATCGTCGATCGTCTGGGCAAACACCTCATGCAGGCGCGCGCGCATCAGCCCGCCGCCCAGCGCCGCATCCATCGCGGCATGGCCAAGCGACACCATGTCCACGACACCATCGGCACGCGAACGCTCACCCGCGGCAATCTGCGCGCGCAACATCTTGATCGTCTCGGGCGAATCATGCATAACTGTTCCTGTTATGTTCTAATTCAGCTCAAGCGATGGCTAAGTCAAGCCACTTGCAGATGTGATACGGGCCTGGGGTGCTCTGTTCGGCGGTTACCGTTCCACGACACTGCGCCGCATCGGCGCCAGTTTGGCCAGCAGCCGGTTCTGCGCTGTAAAACGCACAATCACCGACCTAAGTGTTGGTTTTTAAAAGAATAATGCAGTCTGGCTGGGGCGGCAGGATTCGAACCTACGAATGGCGGCATCAAAAGCCGCTGCCTTACCGCTTGGCGACGCCCCAGCAGAGCGGGTGGCTTTAGGGGGTGATGGCGCGGGTGGAAAGGGGGGATGGGCCACTTATGCCCTGCTGCATCACGAATTTTCAGTCGATCCGCTCAACCCAGCCGTAAGGATCGGGCGCAAGTCCGCGTTGGATCGCGATCAGCGACTGGCCGATGCTCTGGGTGATCTGGCCCGGGCCGCCGCTGCCAATCGTAAAGCGCGCCTCGCCCAGCGCCATCTGGCCGATCGGGGTGACGACGGCGGCCGTGCCGCACGCAAACGCCTCCACCAGCCGACCGCTTTCGGCATCGGCGCGGCACTGGTCGATCGCATAGGGTTGTTCGTCCACCACCAGCCCGCGATCACGCGCAAGCCTGATAATCGAATCGCGGGTGATGCCCGCCAATATCGTTCCGCCCAGCGGCGGGGTGCGCAGCGATCCATCATCGAACACGAAGAATATGTTCATGCCGCCCAGTTCCTCGATCCAGCGGCGCTCCACCGCATCCAGGAACAGCACCTGATCATGCCCGCGCCGGGTCGCCTCTGCCTGCGCCATCAGGCTGGCGGCGTAATTGCCGCCGCACTTGGCAGCGCCCGTGCCGCCGGGGGCAGAGCGGGTATAATCCTGCGATACCCAAAGCGACACCGCCGGTGCATCGCCCTTGAAATAGGCACCGACTGACGAGGCGATCACGGCATAAATATATTCGGTGGACGGCTTTACCCCCAGGAACACCTCTGTCGCGATCATGAAAGGGCGCAGGTAAAGCGATCCGCCGTCGATCGTGGGAATCCAGTCCCGCTCGCTCAGCACCAGCCGACGCACTGATTCCCGAAACAGCGGCTCGGGCAGCGGCACCATCGCCATCCGCTCCGCAGAGGCGCGGAAACGGCGGGCATTGGCATCGGGACGGAACAACGCGGTGCCGCCATCGGGCAGGCGATACGCCTTCAGCCCTTCGAAAATTTCCTGCGCGTAATGGAACACGCCTGCCGCCGGATCGAGCTGGAACGGCGCGCGCGGGCAAATCTGGGCATCATGCCAGCCATGGCTGTCGCTATAGCGGATCGTCGCCATGTTATCGGTAAACACCCGGCCAAAACCGGGATTGACCAGCAAAGCCGATCGCGTCGCGGCAGGCACCGGCGCGGGGTGCGGGTGCACCGAAAATTCCAGGCCACCCTGTTGGTCACTGGTCATCCGGTCGCTGGTCGTCTGGTCGAGCATCACAGTCACCGCGTTAGGTTTTTCAGGGCTTGACCCCTGTATGGAAGGCGGCAAAGTCGGTCAACATGGCTGCCCCACCATCATCGGCGTCACCGCTGTTCCTGCGCGAATCCGAGGTGCGGCGTGGCATTGAACTGCTGTATTTTGGCTATAGCCATCTGACGCGCAGTGCGGACGAGGGGCTGGCCGCACATGGGCTGGGCCGCGCGCACCAGCGCGTGTTGTATTTCATCGCCCGCCAGCCTGATCTGACGGTCAGCGAGCTGCTCGGCCTGCTGGCAATCACCAAGCAATCGCTGGGCCGGGTGCTGACCGACCTTACCGAGCGCGCGCTGGTGGAAATGCGCCCCGGCGAACGCGATCGCCGCCAGCGATTGCTGCGGCTGACCCCGGCCGGCCAGGCGCTGGAGGGCGAGTTGTTCGATGCCATCCGCACGCGGCTTTCAGCGGCCTATGCCAGCGCGGGGCAAAGCGCGGTTGGCGGGTTCTGGGCGGTGCTGGAAGGGCTTATCCCCGACGGTGACAAGGCACGGATTGCCGCACTGCGAGATTAGCGCGTGATGCATAAAATCTGAATCGTCATTGCGAGCGCAGCAAGCAATGACGTTACAGGTTCAGAATTATGGCGCGATGCTCTACCGCGCCGCCGCTGCCATTTCGGCGTTGCGCCGGGTGGCGGCTGCCAGCGTTTCCGTCAGCAGGCGGACAAGCGCTGTATCCTGATCGAGCACGTTCAGCCCCGCCCGCGTCGATCCGCCCGGGCTTGCAACCTGATCGGCAAGCTGCGCGGGTGACACCGCAGCGCCAGCGGCCAGCATCCCTGCCCCCTCCACCGTCGCCAGCGCCAGTCGTGCGGCCTGATCTGCGGGCAGTCCCAGCGAGGCGCCTGCCACCGCCAGCGCATCGATGAAGCGGTACAAAAACCCCGGACCGCTACCCGCCAGCGCCGTCACCGCGTCGAACAGCGCTGCATCGACCCATTCGACCAGCCCGAGCGGCGCCATCAACGCGGCAACCGCGTCCCGCGCGCCATCATCCGCCGATGCCGAATGCAGCGCCACCACGCCCTTGCCGATGCCGACGGGCAGGTTGGGCATCGCCCGCACGATCGCGCCCGCGCTGAACCGGCGCGCAATCGCGCCTTCCTCCACCCCCGCCAAAATCGACACCAACATTGGCACGCCCGAAATCCGCGCGGCCCAGCGATCGGCCACGTCGTCTAGCTGCTGCGGCTTCATGGCCAGCATCACGATATCGGGGAGTGGCCCACCGGGCAGCGTGCGCGCCTGGCGGACGCCGGGTGGCAAGGCGCGATCGACCCGGTTGACGACATCCACCTGCCCGGCATCAACCGCCCCGCTGGCGATCCACTGGCGCAGCATCGCCCCGCCCATATTGCCGCAACCGATTAGCCAGAGCCGCTTGCGCGTCACGCTTCGCCCCCGGTCACGCTTCGCCCTGAGTCTCGGTCAGCGCGGCGGCGAGCGCGTCCTTGGGGCTTTTGCCGCCCCACATCACGAACTGGAACACGGGGTAAAACCGCTCGCATTCATCAATCGCGGATTCGATCAGCAATTCGGCAGCGGCCAGTGACAAGGTGCCGCCGTCGCTGGCGTCCACCATCGCGGCGTGGCGATAAAGCAGGATGCCGCTCGAGGACCAAAGCTCGAAATGGCCGACCCATAGCTGTTCATTGACCAGCCCGATCGCCTCGTAAATCGCGACCCGGCGCTCATCCGTTACGCGGATGTCGGGGAAGGCCAGGAACTGAAGGACGCTGTCTTCCTCACGCCATAGCGCGCGCAGCTCATATTCGGTCCAGCTGCCCTTCACATGGGCGACGACTTCGTCATCCTGTCGCTCATGCGTCCAGCCATGCGCGGCGAAATAGCTCTCCAGCATGTCAATCGGCGCGGCATCATCGCGCTCGTCATCAGCTTCGTGCGGCCTTACCAACTCAGTTCCTGCCCATCATCATTCGCTGATCCGGCGTGCCAAGATGACAGCCAGGGGGCAAGGCCAGCCGACCGACCGCCACCAAAAACCTGTGGAAAACGCCAATCGGCGCAAGCCCAGATCAATCAGCCCGCGCCCGACGATTTCTTGCCCTTGGGCGATGCGGGGGCGGGCGTGGCGGAAGCGGATGCCGCCTCCAGCTTGTCGAGCCGCGCGCGAAGGGCGTCCACCTCGTCACGTGCAGCGGCGGCCATGGCCTTCACCGCGTCAAATTCCTCGCGCGAGACGAATTCGAGCCCGCCAATCCATTCCTTGGCCCGCGCCCGCGCGCCCTGCTCAGCCTCACGGCCAACGCCGGCCAGCGTGCCGGCGGCACCATTGATGAACTTGGCGAAATCATCGAACAGGCGGTTTTCGGATTGCATGGTCAAATTCCCGATTGTTTCAGCTGATGATCTGGGTGCTCGATGACGATGGCACAAGGGTTTCGGCACCCGGATTCAGCTCACCGATCATATAAGTCAGGTAGCCCGCAAACAAAATCCAGCCCAGATACGGCACCATCAGCACCGCCGCGCCCAGCCGGACGCGCCCGAACGCAATCGTCGTCGCCAGCGTTAGCGTGAACATCACCCCCAGCGTTACCAGCGACCAGAAAATCTGGTGCGCGCCGAAAAACAGCGGCGTCCATATCAGATTGGCGACCATTTGCCCGGCAAACAGCGCAATTGCCGGGCCCCGCATGGTGGATCCGCGGGCATGGATCACCATCGCCAGCGCCAGCCCGATCAGCACGTAAATCGCGATCCACGCGACCGGAAAGGCCCAGTCAGGCGGCGTTTCGGCCGGTTTGACAAGGGCTGCATACCAACGATTGGCCGATCCGGTCGGCACGCTGCGGGCCGAGGTGAACCCCAGCAGCAGAATAAACGGCACCGTCACCACGGCCCATCGCAAAAACGCCAGTCGAAGCTGCTGCTTCGATGCAATCTCTCTCACGAACATCCTTTCACGAACACACCGTCCCAACCCTGCGGTTCGGCTGCGACAAACCGGCACGCCACGTGACAATTCGTGCCGCCTTTTCCGGGAATCAGCAAGCACGCAAAATACAGTAATGGCCTAAAATGACATTCAGTCGGTGGCAGGCGCATCCGCCCGGTGCGCAGCGAGCAAAAATTCAACATTCCCCTCCGGCCCGGTGATCGGGCTTGGCGATACACCCTCCACGCACCAGCCCTGAGCGCCGAACCACGCCGCCACATCGTCGCACACACGGGTATGCACCGCCGGATCGCGCACCACGCCGCCCTTGCCCACCTCGTCACGCCCTGCCTCGAACTGCGGCTTCACTAGCACCAGCGCCCGCGCACCGGGTCGCGTAAACCCCAGCGGCACCGCCAGCACCTTGGACAGCGCAATGAAACTGGCATCGCACACGATCAGGTCAACCGGTTCGGGGATGTGGCTGCCAGTCAGGATACGCGCGCTGGTTTGTTCGTGGACAATCACGCGCGGGTCTTGCCGCAGCTTCCAGGCAAGCTGGTTGGTGCCGCTATCCACCGCATATACCCGCGCCGCACCCCGGCTGAGCAGCACGTCAGTAAACCCGCCCGTCGACGATCCGACGTCAATCGCCACCGCGCCTTCAACCGCCCACCCAAAATGATCCAGCCCATGCGCCAGCTTCACCCCGCCGCGCGACACCCAGGGATGATCGCGCCCCTTCACCTCAATCGCGGCATCATCGGCGACGGTCTGGCCGGGCTTGTCGATCTTGCGCGTGCCGACAAACACCAGCCCCGCCATGATCAGCGCCTGCGCACGGGTGCGGCTTTCGGCCAAGCCACGGTCTACGATCAGCTGGTCGATGCGGATTTTGGGCATTCGCGCCTATTTCGCCAGTCGTTCTAGGGTCAGACCAAGCTCGGCGATCGTCGGGTCCGGCGGAAAGCTTTCATAATTTTCGCCAAGCCAGACGCCCATGGCCTTTTCATAATCCATGATCATCTCGCTGATATCGTCACCATCGATTTTCATGTCCCCAAATATCCTGTCAGACGGATCAGGCGTCGGCGGACTGAAATAGTAAGGACGCAAACTTTCCCAAAGAAAGGCCGCAGTTGTCGAGGAGGTGCCTATGGCCTCCATCGCAGCGACGAATGACTGCTCATCATTTGGCGACCGACTTGCCGCCAGCTTACGCTGCCGACTCGACTCTCGCACACACCAAACCAGAGTCCAGACTGCAAAAAGCAGAAATATGCCGCCAGCAAAGGCCCAGCCGCTCAGGCCCGGACCTCTACGTTGCCCTCATTCCAGCGCAGTGCTTTCAGGACGCTGTCGATGATGGCGTCGGCGTCCAGCCCGGCCTGGGCGTACTGGATTTCGGGTTTGTCATGGTCCTGGAACGTGTCGGGCAGGCGCAGCGTGCGCAGCTTCAGCCCGGCGTCGATCAGCCCGGCGTCGCTGGCGAACGTCAGCACATGCGCGCCCAGCCCGCCGACCGCGTTCTCCTCGATCGTAATCGCCACT
>JBBQDD010000128.1:0-6938 GCA_038319335.1 Sphingomonadales bacterium | reverse complement strand
CGCAGCACCTATCTCGATTCGATTGTCGATGATCTGACGGACGGTGGCGATACCTATTGGGCGGCTGATGACGAGATGGACGTTTCAGCCCGCTATGCGATCACCAAGAACTTCGAAGTGTTCTTCGATGCGACAAACCTGCTCAACGGCCCAGGCCGACGTTATTCCGAACCGGGCAACCTGCTGACTGCAACCGGTGTGCCCACCGCGCGCAGCGACGTGCAGACGATCGAGTGGGAACGCTTTGGCCGCCGCTTTGCCGGTGGGTTCCGGGTCAATTTCTAGGCCTGGCTTGATCTAGCTTGAACCGCCCCGTCCGCCCCAGCCAGGGGCGGGCGGGGTGCGGTTGTGACACAGGTGAACTGGGTTTTATTGGGGCCTATCGGGGCGAGGCCGCTATCCGGCGGGGCTCCATGCCCGCAAGAAACTGTCGATCGCAGCATCGATGTCGCGGTGGATGTCGCGCTGGTCGATTGGTCCCGCAACACCGAACACGCTGTCCTGGAAAACGCCCGACTGGCACAGGCCGGAAAACTGCCGGGACGCAATCATCGGGTCGCCTTGGCGGAGCTGCCCATGCGCCATCGCCGCCGCCAAAAACCGGGCGAGCCGCTCTTTACCGCGCTTTGGCCCGCGTTCGTAGAACAATGCCCCCAGCTCCGGAAAACGCGCCGCTTCGCCAGTCACCACGCGGTGCAGGGCGATGATCGGTTCGGACAGGATCGTGGTCATCAGCGCTTCGGCAAATCGCCGCAGCGCCGGTTCCAGCGGTTCGCCGGGTTCCAGCGGCATGGTCAGCGCCCGGCCATATCGGCCAACCAGATCGTCGATCACCGCGACGAACAAATCCTGCTTCGACGGAAAATGGCTCCACAGCGTGGTTTTTGAGCCGCCGACACGGGCAGCGATCGCGGACATTGCCGTCCCGGCATAGCCATGCGTGAAGAACGCATCGCGCGCAGTGGCGATGATCAGGTCACGCCGCGCATCCCGGGCCGAGCAATTTGTACCATCTGGTATCGTTTCGATTGACAACTGAAACGACTTTCGCGAAAGGCTAATGATACCACATAGTACGGTTCCAAGCATGATTCGTCAAATCGTCCTTCTCGCGCTGTTCGCCACCACGGCCTGCGCCCCCATGCCCCGGCTGGGGGATGCCGCACCGCCGCGCGACATTGCTTCGCTTGATGCGCAGCAATCGCTGGCCGGGCCGGTGGCTGCATGGCCAGCCGATGAATGGTGGAAGGGGCTGGGCGATCCCGCGCTCGATGCCCTGATCGCGGAAGGATTGCGCGGATCACCCGACGTGGTCGCCGCCGCCGCCCGGGTGCGCGCTGCAGAGGCGATGTCGCAACAGGCGCGCGCGGCATTGGGGCCTAGCCTGGCGGTCGACGGATCGATTGGCGGCACCCAGCAGAGCCAGAATCTGGGCCCGCCACCGCAGTTTGTGCCGGATGGTGTGCTGGATACCGGTCGGTTGACCGCCGTGCTGTCTTTCAACCCCGATTTGTGGGGCAAGAATCGCGCTGCCCTGCGCGCGGCGCGTGGCGAGGCGGAGGCGGCACGGGTGGATGCCGCGCAGGCACGCCTGTTGCTGACGACCAATATCGCGGCGGCCTATGCGGATCTCGCGCAATATCATGTGCAGCGTGACGTCGCTGCCGATGCGGTAAAGGTCCGCGAGCAGATCGCCAAGCTGACGGCGGAGCGGGTGGCAGCGGGCCTCGATAATCGCGGCAGCGCGGCACAGGCGGATACACGGCTGCCCCAGGCGCGCGCCGATATGCTGGCGATTGACGAGGCGATTGTGCTGACGCGCAACCGGATCGCGGCATTGCTGGGGGCGGGGCCTGATCGCGGGCTGAGCATCGCGCGTCCGGCGTTGAAGTCTGTCCCGCTGGGCGTGCCCGCAAATGCCGCGATTGAACTGGTCGGGCGCCGGCCCGACATCGTCGCTGCCCGGCTGCGCGCCGAAGCGGCAGCGGCGCGGGTGAAGGTGGCGCGGGCTGATTTTTATCCCAACATCAACCTCTCGGCGCTGGCCGGCTTTCAGTCGCTGGGCGTGGGGCGCTTGCTGTCGAGCAATTCTTCCTATGGCAATGGCGGTGTTGCGGTGAGCCTGCCGGTGTTCGACGCTGGCCGGATACAGGGGCGGTATCGCGGTGCACGCGCTGAATATGATGCCGCTGTTGCCCGTTACGACGGCACGCTGGTGGCGGCGCTGCGCGATGTGGCGGATGCGCTGGCGACGCGCAATGCCGCAGACACCAAGCTGGCCCAGCTGAACGCGGCGCTGGTTTCTGCGGAGGAGGGCAGCCGCATTTCGTTGCTGCGCTACCGCGGCGGGCTATCCAATCAATTGTCGGTGCTGGCGACCGCAGACGGGCTGCTGGCGGTGCGCCGGGCGGCGGCTGATCTGGACGCCCGGCGGACCGCGCTTGATATCATCCTGATCCGCGCGCTTGGCGGCGGCTATCGTTCCACCCCTATTGATGCAGGAGCCAAGTAATGGCCGACGCCTCCCCGCAAGACATGACCGTTGACGCGCCCGTCGCCGTCGTCAGCACCGGCAAACGCGCCCGCCTGTTGCGGATATTGGGCGTATCGGTGCTCACCGCCGCGCTGATCATCGGCACCTGGTATTATGTGACGCAGGTGGGCCGGGTGCAGACCGACAATGCCTATGTCGGTGCGGATACCGCGCAGGTGACGGCGCTTGTGTCCGGCGCGGTGACGGAAGTCCGCGTTGGCGGCACGCAATCCGTGAAGCGGGGCGATATCCTCGTCATCCTCGATCCCGCCGATGCCGAAGTGGATGTCGCCACTGCGGAGGCCGCGCTGTTCCAGGCGCAGCAGCGCTTTGGCCAGGCCTCCGCCCAGGCCGGCTCTGCGCGTGCAAAGCTGGTGTCGCGCGGTGCCGATATCGCCCAGGCCCGCGCGCGCGTTGCAGAGGCTGATGCGGGGCTAACCCGCGCCCGGCTCGATCTTGCCCGCCGCAAGGAACTGGCCGCATCGGGCGCGGTTTCGGGGGAGGAACTCTCCACGGCAGAGGCGGCCTTTGCCAGCGCGACCGCTGCCCGCCAGCTCGCCAGTGCCGGGCTTGCTGCGGCCGAGGCAACCAGCAGTGCCGCGAACAGTGATCTTGCCGCCAGCGAAGCCGTAGTGCGCGGCACGACCATCTATTCCGCCCCTGATGTCGCCGCCGCCCGCGCCCGACTGGCAGCCGCGCGGCTTGGCCTTGCCCGCACCATCATCCGCGCGCCGGTGGATGGCATCGTCACCAACCGGCAGGTGCAGATCGGCCAGCGGATCCAGGCCGGCACCCCGATCATGACGCTGGTGCCCATCGCCACGGCCTATGTCGACGCCAATTTCAAGGAAAGCCAGTTGCGCGGCGTGCGCATCGGCATGCCGGTGGAACTGACGTCTGACTTTTACGGCAGTGGGGTGGTGTTCCACGGCAAGGTTGTCGGCTTCGCTGGCGGCACTGGCGCTGCCTTTGCGCTGATCCCCGCCCAGAATGCGACCGGCAACTGGGTGAAGGTGGTACAGCGCCTGCCCGTGCGCATCGCGCTGGACCCGAAGGAAGTGCAGGCGCATCCGTTGCGGGTCGGGCTGTCGATGGACGCCATTATCGATACGCGCGGCAAGTAACCATGGCCAGCGCAGCCGCCCCCGGCAGCATGCCCGCCATCGCCCGCCGGGCAGAACCGGTGCCGCTGACCGGCGGCAAGCTGGTGCTGGCCGGCTTCATGCTGGCGCTGGCGAACTTCATCGTCGTGCTGGATACGACGATTGCCAATGTGTCGGTGCCGCATATCGCGGGCGGGCTGGCGATTTCCCCGTCGCAGGGCACCTGGGCGATCACCTCCTACGCGGTTGCCGATGCGATCAGCGTGCCGCTGACCGGCTGGCTGGCCGCCCGCTTCGGCACGGTGCGGTGGTTCCTCTATTCGCTGATCGGCTTTGGCTGCTTTTCATTCCTGTGCGGAATATCGTGGAGCCTGGAGGCGCTGGTCGTGTTCCGCATCTTTCAGGGGCTGTCAGGCGGGCCGCTGATGCCGTTGTCACAGGCATTGCTGATGCGCGTGTTCCCCGCGCGGCTGCGGGGGGCGGCGCTGGGGCTATGGGCGATGACGACGGTGTGCGCACCGATTGCCGGGCCGATTTTGGGCGGGGTGATCAGCGATAACTGGTCGTGGCCGTGGATTTTCTTCATCAACTTGCCGATCGTCGCGATCTGCATCTTTGCGGTTGCCCGGCTGGTGTCGCCGTTCGAAACGCCGGTTGCCAAGGCGCCGATCGACATGGTCGGGCTGATCCTGCTGGTCGTGTGGGTGGGGGCGTTCCAGATCATGCTGGATACCGGGCGCGAGAATGACTGGTTCGCATCGCCCTTCGTCACCACCATGGCGGTGATCGCCGCGATTGGCCTGCCCGCCTTCATCATCTGGGAATTGGGGGAGGCGAACCCGATCGTCGATATCCGCATTTTCCGGTATCGCGGGTTTACCGCGGGCACGATTGCGGTGGCGCTTGGCTTTGGGGCGTTTTTCGCGTCGGTGGTGCTCACCCCGCTCTGGCTGCAGCAGGTGGTTGGGTATAGCGCGACCGAGGCGGGGTTTGCGACGGCGTTTGTAGGCGTATTTGCCGTGCTGATGTCGCCGGTCGCCGCGCAGATGCTGAGCCGGGTCGATGCACGGATTACGGTGTGCGGCGGCATTTTGTGGCTGGCCGTGATGTCGCTGTTGCGCGCTGGCTGGAGCACGGAGGCCGATTTCTGGCAGCTCGCCATGCCGCAATTGCTGCAGGGCATCGGCATGCCGTTCTTCTTCATCGGGCTGACCGCGATTGCCCTCGCGTCCGTCAAGCCGAGCGAGTCGACATCGGCGGCTGGCATTATGAGCTTTGTGCGTACGCTATGCGGCGCGGTTGGCACCGCGATGGCGACCACCGCATGGGAGGGTGCATCGCGGGTCAGCCGATCAGACATGGTACCCAGCCTGAACGGCGTGCAATCCACCATGAGCGCGCTGGAGGCACGCGGGTTTTCGACAGATCAGGCGCGGGCGTCGATCGATCGGCTGGTCGATGCGCAATCCGCCACGGTGGGCGCGACGCATGTTTTCCAATATGCGTTCGCGGTGTTCCTGCTCGCCGCGGCCTTTGTGTGGCTGGCCCCCAAGCCGCAGCGTGCCGTGAACATGGCGGAGAGCCATTAAGGCGTGATGACATTAGCTCGAACCGTTCGCCCTGAGCTCTTCGAATGGCTGGCAAGCCAGCCGCTCAGGACCGACTTCGGCCCTAGAGCGGCCTCGGTATACATTGAATCGTCATTGCGAGCGCAGCGGAGCACTCCAGCCTCATCACGCGCGGCACGCTGGATTGCTTCGCTGCGCTCGCAATGACGGAAGTGATGCAGAATTAACGTGCGATGCCCTAGGGCCGAAGTCGAGACACCCTGCCCAGCGCTCGAGGCATGTTTCTCGACGGAGCCTGTCCTCGGGATCGGCGCAGCCGATACCCGGGGACTCGAAACGAACGGATCAAGGTAACGTCATCGCGCTCTAAGCAAAGCTATCCCCGCCTATGGGGCGTCGATCTGCGCCAGCGCCGCGCCAATCGCCATCTCGATCTGCGCCTGGATGCGCGGGGTGAGCAAGTGGGAGAGCATCTCGATATCGTTCTGCAACGCCACGGGGTCGCGGCCGACGGCGGTCTGGAGCGCCTGTTTCAGCCAGTCGCTCATATCGGGGTGGTGGAGGATGAAATTGATCCGCTCGTCCGCCGCCGCCAGCATGATTTCCGGCTCCGGCCTCACTGTGCTGGCTCCAGCTTTGGCGTATCATTGCTGGCGCTTGTCGATGCGGCGTGCACCGCTTCCCATTGCAGCCCGCCAGTGTAGCGCCACGCCATCCGGCCCGCATCATCCAGCGCGAACAGGTGGAGCCAGCGATTGTCGAACAGCGCGCGAACCGCCGGATGGCGATCAAGAATGGCGGTCATCGCCGCGCGGGGTGCCTCGATACACACCGTCAGGCGCAGCGGCTCATGCATCAGGCGGTCGCCGTCATGCACTGATTGCCAGGGCAACCCGGCGCGCAACAGCCCGCCATTGCCCTCCACCACGCCCAGCCCGCCCACCACATTATGCAGCAGCTTGTTGCCGCCGCCGAACATGTCGGGCGCAACCGCTGATCCATAATATTGCAGGCTGATCCAGCTCGCGACGACCACCGGCGCGGTCATGATCAGTTCCAGCACGCCAAAGCCGTCATCGCGCCGCCAGTCATACTCATGCAGGAACGCGCGCCCTTGCAGGTTTTTGCCCGCGGTGCGCCCGCGCGGCGCGGCGATGAACGCCTTGCACCCCGCCAGCGCCCATTCGGGTCGGGTTTCAGCCCAGTCCCGGCTGCGCTTGCCGATGCTGCGTTCGTCATGCGCGCGGGGCAGGCGCAGCGCCCGCTCACCCCGCGCCAAAACACCGGCCGCCGCCAGCCATGCCTGCGCGCGATCGATATCGGCCTGATGCGCGGCGGACGGATGATCAGCGGCATAAAGCGCGACGGAATCCGTAGTGGTATCGTGCAACGCGGCGACGAACAGCGTGCCGGGCGGAATATGGATGCCGGCATCCCCCAATCCGGCGCGAACTACCGGATCATTCAGCAATCCCGCCAGCAGCCGGGCATTCACCTCCCCCGAATATCCACCGCACGCACCGCAATGCAGCGCGCTGGCATGGGGGTTGTTGACCACATTGGCGCCGTGCCCGACCAGCAGCACAAGCGGCGCGAAACCGGTCGTCAACGACATGGCCCGCAGGATCGATGTCGCCATGCCGATCCGGGTTGCGTCATCGATCGCCGGATCGGGATAGGGTGCCGGATCATCGGGCGCGGCATTGCCGTGCAGCGCCAGCGCATCACGCACCA
>JBBQDD010000127.1:0-6956 GCA_038319335.1 Sphingomonadales bacterium | reverse complement strand
GCTGATGATGTTGAGGATCTTGTGCAGGATACGTTGATTGCCATCCATACGCGGCGCGCCAGCTATGATCGGGACCGGCCATTCACGGCCTGGGCCTATGCCGTCGCACGCTACAAGATGATCGATCATTTCCGCCGCAGTCGCCAGCATGTGCCCTTTGAGGGGCTGGAGGACATATTGGTGGCGGAGGGCTTTCAGGAAGCGGCGTCTGCCCAGATGGATGTCGACAAGCTGCTGGGCGAAATTTCGCCCAAACAGGCGCGTGCCATCCGCCAGACCAAGATTGATGGCCTCAGCATCGCCGAGGCTGCCGAGGCCGCGGGCATCAGCGAGGCCGATGTGAAGGTTTCCGTCCACCGTGGGCTGAAAGCGCTCGCTGAACGACTGAAGGGCAAGTAATGCGTACCGAAGACCTTATCCAATCGCTCAGCGCCGATACCCGCGCGATCCCCCGCCACGCTGCCGAACGGCGCCTGGCGATCGGGCTGGGGGTGGGCGGGCTGGCCGCGCTGGCGGTGATGGTGCCCTGGATGGGCTTTCGCGCCGACCTGCCGGGCGCGATGATGAAGTTCAGCTTCGCGATGAAATGGGCCTACACCATCTCGCTCGCGCTGCTGGCGCTGCTCGTCACCCGGCAGATCGCGCGCCCTGATGCGTCGGGGCTGCGCCATGCGTGGCTGATCGCCATTCCGTTTGCCGTTCTGGCGACTGCCGCCATCGTTGAACTGTCCAGCACGCCGGTGGGCGGGTGGATGCCGATGTGGCTGGGCGGCAGCTGGCGCGAATGTTCTGCGCGGGTGGCGTTGCTGTCCGTTCCGGTATTCATGGGGATGCTCTGGGCGTTTCGCGCGCTGGCCCCCACCCGGCTGACATCGGTTGGTGCTGCCGCCGGGCTGGCATCGGGTGCATGCGCCGCGACCATTTATGGACTCCACTGCCCCGAAGTCTCAGCGACCTTTGTGCTGACCTGGTATAGCCTGGGGATGGTATTGGCGGCTGCGCTGGGCGCGTTGGTGGGGCCACGGTTGCTGCGCTGGTGATTGCTGCGGGCGGCTCAGTAACCAATCGCCTGTAACCAATTACGGGGCTGCCGCGAATACCGGGATATAGGGTGGCCATGGGGCCTTCCTGCAAGACATCTCAGGAGCCTATCATGCGTGCCATCCTCGCTGTTTCGACCGCCCTGTTCCTCGCCGCCTGTTCGGGCGCGACGGCGACCCCAAGCGCCTTTGCAGGCGAAGGCGCCGGTGAGGGTGCCGCAGCCCCCGCGCCCGTCCCCGCCGTCGCGACCGGCGATGCGGCCCACCCGACCGTCGTCGAGCTATACCAGAGCCAGGGCTGCTCCAGCTGCCCACCCGCGATCAAGGTCGTCAACAAGCTCGCCGATCGCGCCGATGTGATCCCGCTGACCTTTTCGGTCACTTATTGGGATAATCTGGGCTGGAAGGACACGTTCGCCACCCCCGGCTACACCGCGCGCCAATGGGATTATGCGCATGCCGCCGGTCGCGGCAATGTCGCCACGCCGCAGGTGATCGTGAACGGTCGTGATGCCGTGCTCGGCAGCCGCGAGGGTGAGCTCAACCAGGCGATTGCACACAATGCCAACACGGCTGGCCCGGCAATCGCCGTCGCCGGTAACCAGGTGACCGTCGGCAAGGGCAAGGGCAACGCGACCGTCTGGCTCGTCCGTTATGATCCGCGCACCATCGACGTTGCGATCAATGCGGGCGAAAATGGTGGCCGTACCATCCCGCACCGCAACGTCGTTCGCCAGCTGACCCCGCTCGGCCAGTGGCAGGGCACTGCGCAGAGCTTCACGCTGCCTGCCGCATCGGCTGGCCTCGCCACCGCCGTGCTGGTGCAGCAGGGTAAGGGCGGGCCAATTGTGGCCGCGCGCAAAATCTAACGCGTTCTTCCCCCTCGCTGCATCCCTGTCCCCCCTTTTCAGGGGTGCAGCCCCGGACAGACCGGGACTGGCCCGCCGCCCCTTCCCCGGGGACGGCGGGCTTTTTTTGGCCTGGTTATGAGGCTGATCGCATTGGTGCCGACACCAGCTTAGACTTTCGTCATCCTGAACTCGTTTCAGGATCCAGCTATCCACAAGCGATGTCGTGCCTTGTTGTGCGGTGGATGCTGAAACAAGTTCAGCATGACGGTGGGGGGGAGGGGGTGCGGCAGCCATGGCCCGCCCACACCGCCATCCTTCACGTCGCCCGCTTCAGCTTCACTAGCGCGGCATCAAGCGCGCTTAGAAACCGCGACCGGTCCGTCTTGCCGAAGGGGGCAGGGCCGCCGATCACGTCGCCGCCGGCGCGCAGATCGGCCATGATCGCGCGGGTGGCGATCGCGCTGCCGATGGAGCTGGTGGTGAAGGGCTTGCCTGTGGAGGATATCACGGTTGCGCCTGCCTTCAGGCAACGATCGGCAAGCAGGATATCGGCGGTGATCACGATGGTGGCGGGGCCAGCGCGCTCCGCGATCCAGTCATCAGCGGCGTCGAAGCTGTCGCTCACCACCACGCGCTCGACCATTGGCCCCACGGGTACGCGAAACGCGCTGTTGGCAACGATCGACACCGCCACCGCATGCCTTTCGGCGACGCGGTAGATTTCGTCCTTCACCGGGCAGGCATCGGCATCGACCAGGATGCGGATCATGGATTATTTCGGGCGAAAGGACGGCTTTGGCCGCCCACCCGCACCAGCCGGGCCACCGTTGCGTGGTGGGCCACCCGGACGCGCGCCGGGTGGGCCACCGGGGCGACCGCCTGATCGTGCACCGGGCGGGCCGCCCGGGCGACCGCCCGATGGCTTGGCATCATAACGCTTCATCGGCGGGCCGCCGCGCTTGTGCCGGTCATTGCCGCCCTCAGCCGCAGGGCCGGTTGCCGAAGCCTCGATCTCGACGCCGCCATCATCATCACTGCCGCCAGCGGTGCGCTTCAGCGAATCCTTGAACTTGGCGGCGGCGGCGCGGGGTATCTGGAAGAAAGTTTCGTTCGCGCCGATGCGGATCGCGCCGATTTCGTTCTTCGTAATGTGTCCGCGACGGCAGATCAGCGGCAAAATCCAGCGTGCATCAGCGTTCTGGCGGCGCCCGATCGCCATCTTGAACCACACCGTGTCTTCAAAGCCCGCGCGGTGGCCGTCGGCGCTGCCCATTGGCTGCTTGGTCCGGTCGATCAGCTCTTCGGGTGCTGGCATCTTGGCGCGGAAAGCGCGCACCAGCGCGGCGGCGATTTCCTCAGGCGATTTTTCGGCCAGCAGGCGCTGCGCCAGATCGCGATCATCCTCGTCAATCTCGACGGGTTCGAGCAATTGGGTGATCAGCCGTTCGCGGTCATTCTTGCGGATGTCCTCGCTTGATGGCGGGTTGATCCAGTCGGCCTCGATCTTGGCATTGCGCAGCATCGATTCGACCATCCGGCGACGCGGATAGGGAACGACCAGGATGGCGGTGCCCTTTTTGCCGGCGCGCCCGGTGCGGCCCGAACGGTGCTGCAAAGCCTCGCCATCACGTGGCAGCTCGACATGGATAACGAGCGACAGCGTGGGCAGATCGATGCCGCGCGCGGCGACGTCGGTCGCCACGCACACCCGCGCGCGCTGGTCGCGCAGCGCCTGCAGGGCGGCGTTACGCTCATTCTGGCTATGCTCGCCCGACAGCGCGACGGCATCAAAACCACGCTCGGTCAGCCCGGCATGGAGGTGGCGCACATTGTCGCGCGTGGCGCAGAACAGCATGGCAGTATCGGCTTCGTGGAAGCGCAGCAGGTTGACGACGACATTTTCGATATCGGCCGGCGCAACGGTGACAGCCTGATAGCTGATATCGCCGTGGCCGCGATCTTCGCCTACGGTCGAGATACGCAGCGCATCGCGCTGATACCGCTTGGCGAGCGCCACGATCGGCTTTGGCATGGTTGCCGAAAACAGCATGGTGCGGCGTTCATTGGGGGTTGCGTCGAGGATCTGTTCCAGATCCTCGCGGAAACCCATGTCGAGCATCTCATCGGCTTCATCGAGCACCGCTACCTTCAGCGCGCGCAGATCGAGCGAGCCGCGTTCCAGGTGATCGCGCAACCGGCCCGGCGTGCCGACCACGATGTGCGCGCCTTGCGACAGGCTGCGGCGTTCCTTGGCGGCGTCCATCCCGCCAACGCAGGTGGCGATCCGCGCGCCGAGCTTGCCGTATAGCCACATCAGCTCGCGGCTGACCTGCAGCGCCAGTTCGCGCGTCGGCGCGACAACCAGCGCCAGCGGTTCGCGGATGAAGGGCAGCGCGCCATTTTCATCCAGCACCTCGCCCGCCATCGCGATGCCGAAGGCAACGGTTTTGCCAGAGCCGGTCTGCGCGGAAACAATCAGGTCGCGGCCGGTGGCTTCGGGTTCGATGACCGCGGCTTGCACGGGGGTTGGGGCTGCATAGCCACGGGCGGTGAGCGCTTCGACGAGAAGCGGGGGCAGGGTACTAAAAGGCATGAACGTCCAATTGGGGTACGCCGCAAAAGGCGGCTAGGCGGGTCTTAGCGTACACGCCAGACGAGCGATGCTGCAATGCGCCATAACCGCGCTTGCGTCAAGCAGGCGCCGCCCCATTGCAAGTGGCGGGGCCTGCGCGCTAGGGGCGACGGGCGTCAATCCGGCGCACCGTAGGGCGTGTTGCATGATCTATATCCTGCTCAATCTGGTGCCGATCCTGGCGGCGACCTTGCTTGGCCTGGCGCTTGGTTACGGCCATCACCGGTTGTGGGGCGGTGGCGCGCGGACGCCGGGCGTTGGCCTGATCGTTACGGCGGCCCTGGGCGAATTCTGGCTGGCGGCGATCCTTGCCGGTGCGCTGATCCTTGCGCCGCCAAAGGCCGATCCATGGGTGATGGCAATCGGCAGCGCGGTGGTGATCTGGGCGGGTTTTGTGCTGCCGTTGCTGGCGATCACGCTTGGTTATCGCGGCCTGGCGGTGCGACTGATCGTGCGGGATTGCGCGCATTGGCTGGTGCTGATGGTGGCGCAGGCGGTGCTGATGAAGGCAATGGGGCTGGTGCCGCCGCCGGCGTGATCGGGCGCCAACATGGCGGTAGGAGATCGGGCCGCATGGCCGTATCGTCGCTGCAGTGCCGCCAGCGTAAACCGCGACCACCAGTCATCACCGGATAATCCGCATGCGCCATCCCGATCCTGATCCAACCCGGCCCGGCCAGGAAAGCGTGTGGGATTATCCCCGCCCGGCGATCGCGCAGCTGACAGATGCGCATTTGAAGATCGTGTTTGAGGGGCGCGTGCTGGCCGAGACGCGGCTCGGCGTCCGCACGCTGGAGACGAGCCATCCGCCCAGCTATTACTTTCCGCCCGCCGATGTTGATCAGGCAATGCTCGCGCTGGCAGGCGGTGGATCTAGCATCTGCGAATGGAAGGGGCAGGCGCGCTATTTCGACGTGATCGGCCCGACAAGGCGGCTGTCGCGCGTCGGCTGGGCCTATCCCGCGCCGACCCCGGCGTTTGACATGCTGCGCGACCATATCGCTTTCTACGCCGCCCCGATGGACGCCTGTTTCGTCGATGGTGAGCGGGTGATGCCCCAACCCGGCGGCTTTTACGGCGGTTGGATCACCAGCGCGGTGGCCGGACCGTTCAAGGGGCCGCCCGGAACGCAATTCTGGTGAGCGCGCCGCTGCTGCACGTCCACGGGCTCGCCAAATCAGTGCCCGGCGGGCGCAGCCTGTTCAGCGGGCTTGACCTGACGGTGGAGGCTGGCGGGCTGATCGCGATTGTCGGCGAAAGCGGGGTGGGTAAATCGACCCTGCTGAACATGCTGGCAGGGCTCGACCGGGCCGATGCTGGCACGATCGCGATTGAGGGCACGATGCTTGCCGGGCTGGATGAAGCCGCGCTCACCGCGGTGCGGCGGACCCGGATCGGCTTTGTATTCCAGGCCTTTCATATCCTGCCCTATCTGACGCTGCGGCAAAATGTCGCGCTGCCGCTGGCGCTCGTGTCGAGCGACCGGGCGCAGGTGAGCGCGCAGGCGCAGGCGATGCTGGAACGGGTGGGGCTGGGCGCGCGCGGCGATGGCTATGCGCGGGATTTGTCCGGCGGAGAACTACAGCGGGTGGCGATTGCGCGCGCGCTCGTCCACCGCCCCGCGATCATCCTGGCGGACGAGCCGACCGGCAATCTTGATCCCGAAACAGCCGCCCGCGTACTGGCGTTGTTTGCAGATGCGGTGCGGGAGGGCGGGGTGGCGGCGATCATCGTTACGCATTCCGCCGCCGCCGCCGCGATCGCGGATCGTACCTTAACGCTGACCGCCAACGGGCTGGTTGAGCATCCGCGTGGCTGACGGGGGAATTGCCCCGGCACGACTGGCGCTGCGCTGGCTGATCATCGGCGAATGGCGCGCGCACCCGGTGCGGTTGGCGCTGACGGCATTGGCGATCGCGATTGGCGTGGCGCTGGGCTTTGCGGTCCATCTGGTCAACGGATCAGCGTTGGGGGCATTTGCCGATGCGGTGAAGACGGTGAACGGCACCGCTGATCTGCGGGTGCGCGCGGCCAGCCCGCTGGGTTTTGATGAGGCGCTGTATCCCCGCATCGCCACCGCGCCGGGCGTTGCCGATGCCAGCCCGGTGCTGGTGCTGGCGGCGCGAGCAGGAAAGGTGCGGCTGCGGTTGATTGGCCTTGATGTGATCCGCGCGGCGCAGGTGACGCCGTCGCTGATCGGCTTTCCCGCGCGCGGGCTGGACCGGGCGGCGGATACCGCCTTTGCCGATGATGCGCTGTTCCTCTCCGCCAGCGCGATGCGCGAGCTGAGGGTAAAGCCTGGCGATCGGGTTCGGCTGGTGGCGGGCGGCAGGGCGGCGGATTTTCGAGTGGCGGGCGGGTTACTGGGCATCGCGGAGGGGCAGTCGATAGGCGTCATCGATATCGCCGCCGCGCAGTGGCGGTTTGATCGGC
>JBBQDD010000126.1:0-6959 GCA_038319335.1 Sphingomonadales bacterium | reverse complement strand
TACACATCATAGCGCCAGTCCCCCGCGATCTGCCCCCGCAAGCCGGCGATCGCCTGATACTGATTGGCAGAATAGTTGATCGTGCGCGGACCAAGCTCGTTCAGCGTCTTTTGCACGGTGATGCTGGCATTGGGGCTGGGGCGGGTCGCCAGAATGCTCCGCAGATCGGTGGGGATGAAGGGGTTGCCGATCGGCACTGTGGCCGTCAGCTGGAGCGGGCTGATCTGGCGGGTGACGTCTGAATGCAGATAGTAGAACCGGCCGTAAACTTCAAAGTTATCAGAAAATTCCCAACGCCCGATCAAGCCCGCTGTGTACCGATCGGTGGGCACTTGAACTGTGGTGTAGGGGTTGTTGGCAAAATAATAGGGGTTTCTGGCGTTGCCGTTGCGATAATTCACCAGCGGCGCATTCGAAAACAGCGTGCCGTCGTTATTGAAACCGAGCGTATTGGTTCGGAGGACCGAGCCAGCCGCTGCGCCATAACCGGCAAACGTGGCATTGACGGATGCCTGGGTGGGCAGATTGTTCGCCACGGGAACATAAACGCCGTCGACCAGAAAATTCGTGATGGCATCCGTCGTGACCAGATTGCCGCTGGCATCGAAACTGAAATTCAAGTCCCGATTTTGCCGGGGGCGATCGACGGTTGTGGCAGCACTTTGGCGAGCATAACTGCCATAGGCGATGATCCCGCCGCGGCCCTGGCGATCCTGCAGGCCATAGGTCGCCTCGAAACCGCCCGTGAAGGCATCGCCGCGCTCGCTGATGCCGCCAAGGCCCGATATCCGCAATCCCTTGAAGCGATCATTCAGTTTGAAGTTCACAACACCCGCGATAGCGTCGGAACCATAGACCGCCGATGCGCCGCCGGTGATGATCTCAACCGACTGCACAAGCGCGAGCGGGATGGTATTCAGGTCGCCCGAACCGTTGGGCGCACCCGAAATTGTCCGGCGCCCGTCAAGCAGCAGCAATGTCCGGTTTGATCCCAAGTAGTGCAGATTGACCTGCGACGTGCCACCGCTGGCATTGTTATTGCCCGCAGATGCCTGAATGGCGCTGCCAAGCTGCGGCAGCGACTGGACGAGCGTGTCGACATTGACCGCGCCGTTCCGCTCAAACAGATCGCGACCGACGGTGACGATCGGGCTCGCTGAATTAAAGTCCCGCCGCGCGATGCGCGATCCGGTGACAATGATTTCCTTGGATTCGTCGGTGGCAGTGTCTGCGTTTTCGGGCGACTCGGTGCTCTGCGCATCCGCCGCCGTCGGCGCTGTTTGGGCATTTGCAGGCACGCAGGCGAGCAGGGCCAGCGCACTTGCGCTGGTCAGGTAAACACCACGGACGCAGGCTTTTGTTGGTATACGCATCGTCGATTCCCCCATTCGAATGGGGAAAAGATACCGCGACGGTGCAAGCGATATGTCATTGCGGCGACACTTGCTGCCGCTTTGCAAAGGAATAGGTGCCTTTGCAGTATCACGCACTTTTGTTGCCCGAGCAGAGCCAGGCCTATGGATTCCAGTAATGCCCCCCTTCAATCTCCAACCGTGCTACGTATTCCGCGGACGCCAGGTCGTCCAAGGGTGACGCGATGGGTTTTATGTTGGGTGGCAACTGGATCGACCGCCTTCCCACTCATCTGGCTGCTGAGGTTCGTTCGAACATGCGGGAACGCACCTATGTCGATGGCCAGTTGCTATTCAGGCAGGGTGACACCGACGGATCGCTGTTTGAAGTGGTTAATGGTCAGGTCAATGTGATGCATTACTCTGCCAACGGCGAAGAGAGCCTGATCACCATTTTTGCGGCCGGAGACTGTGTGGGCGAACAGAGTTTGGTGGATGGGCTGCCCCGCGCCAATACCGCTGTTTCACGGGGCTGCACCACGGTGCGAACGCTTGACCGGCTAACCTTTGGGCGGCTGCGCGCCGAACATCGCGAAATCACCGAAGCCCTGCTTGCACTGGTGGCCTGGCGCTTTCGTCTGGCGCTGATCACCTTGGGAGAACAGGTGGAGCCACGCCCGATGCACCGGGTTGGCCGTCGATTGCTGACGCTGGCCAGATCGCACGGGCGGCAGACGGTTGATGGCGTGGAAATTGATATCTGGCTGTCACAGGGTGAATTCGCGCAATGGGTGGGGCTGTCGCGCCAGCGCGTCAACAAGGCGCTGCAGGATCTTCAGCGCGATGGGCTGATCACACTGTCCAATCGCAGGATGTTGATCAGGAGCATGGATGCTTTGCGCAGCAAATACGCGTGATGGCGGGTTGGCGGTCAACCGGCCGATCTGAACGCCTGCGTGCCCGCGCCGATGATCGAATCAGCGTAGACCGTGACGAAAAGCGCGCCCAGAGCGTCGGCGAGCGCCATCTGCTTGGGATGGGTCAGCAGCATGCCAAGCGGTTTGCCCGCAGCAATCGCGGCCTCCGCAACCCGCCGTGATGCAGCAACGATATCAGGATGAGTGAAGTCGGCTGGCCGCCCCAGCGACGCGGAGAGATCCATCGTACCCAGAAAGACGACATCGACCCCCGGGGTTGCTGCGATCGCATCGGCATCCTCGAGGCCCGCTGCCGTCTCGATCTGCGCCACAACCAGCATTGCCGAATTGAGCTCGACGAGCTTGTCCGCGAGCCCGCTCAGCCCAAAGCCCGTCGCGGGCGAACCCGCAATGCCCCGGACCCCTGCAGGCGGGTAGTGGCACGCCGCGACCAGCGCTGCAGCCTGCGCCGCGCTTTCGACCATCGGCGCCATCAAGCCGGTTGCACCGGATTCCAGATAGCGCGTGACGATGTGACGATCCTGCCCGGGCGTACGCACCATCGGATGCGCGCCGCCCAGTAGTACCGCCCGCACCAGATCGTGCAGCTGTTTTGGCTCAAGCGCGCCGTGCTCTGCATCGAACAGCACGAAATCCCAACCCAGCCGCGCCAGCAGTTCGGCCTGCGCGGCATCCGGCGATGGCGACAGCACGCCAGTGACGCGCTCGCCCCGTTGCAGCCTGTTCTTGATCGATTCTTTCATTGCCCGCTCCCGTTGCCCCAAACACCTGTCGGCCAAGCGCGCCGTCCGCTGTCGTTGACCGGACAACATCATTTGCGTTAGCCTCGATGCCTGCACAAAATTGCAGCAATCGGGACAGCGATGTGGGAGTACGTCTAGGCGGTGGGTGGATCGATGAAGTGCCGGAGCCGCTACGCGGAAAAATCCGGGACTTGATGACGCCTGTTGCGCTTGACGATGGTGAAACGCTGTTTCGAGAGGGGGACCAGGCCGATCGGCTCTATCAGGTCGTCAGCGGACAGATCGTCATCACGCACCGCTGGCTTGATCATATCGATAGTATCGTCACTTTCTTTGCGCGCGGCGACTGCCTGGGCGAACAGAGCCTGATCGACGGCTTGCCCCGCGCCAATACGGCAACCGCGCGCGGCCCGACGACATTGATTGCGCTGACCAGCGACACGTTCAACGCGCTGCGCGCTGAACATCGGGAAATCGACGAAATCCTGCTGCTGCTGATGTCACGCCGCTTCAGGCAAGTGCTGAAGCGGATCGAGGAGCAGGCCGCGTGGAGCCTGGAGGAACGGCTCGCCCGCCGCTTGATCAGTCTGGGTGAGGTTGAGGCAATTTCCGGCTGCGCCGCCGTTGAGCTGACGATGCGGCTGACGCAGAGTGATCTTGCCAAATGGGTCGGCTTTTCGCGCCAGCGGGTGAACATGGCGCTGGGTGATTTTCAGCGTCGCGGGCTGATCAGCATCACGGGCACGCGGGTCCGCATTGAGGATCTTCCGCGCCTTCGAGAGGTCTGCATGCTCGCCTGACCCACCCCGTGTCCCGCCGTTGACACAAATGCCGAGCCGGATCGCTACCCCCTTTCGAAACGGAGGTGGCGATGACGGGCAAGACGAAAAGCGAAATCCTGACGAACAGCCAGAATCCCATGATGGACACGTTCCGTCGCGGGCTGTTGCAGGGCGTGGGTATTGATACGCTCGATCTTGCCAAGCGGCCGCTGATCGCCATCGCAAACTCCCATTCGGAACTGACCACGGGCCATTCGCACCTGGCCACGCTCGCCACGCGGGTGAAGGAAGGCATCCTGATTGCCGGCGGTCGCGCGGTGGAATTCAACGTGCCCGCCCCGTGTGACGGCGTGGCGATGGGACATGACGGGATGCGCTATATCCTGGCGCAGCGCGACCTGATCGCCGACATGGTGGAAACGCATGTCCGCTCGCAGCGCTTCGACGGGGTCGTGATGATTGCGGGGTGCGACAAGATCAATCCCGGCATGATGATGGCCGCCGCGCGACTCGATCTGCCCGCCATCTACCTGGCCGGAGGGCCGGGGATGTGGGATATCCGCAACCGCACCGGCTTCAAAGGCAGCATCGATCACTTCGATTACCCGGGCGACAAGGAAAGCCAGGTCGCGACCATCCAGTGCGCCACCTGCGGCGCGTGCGAGATCATGGGCACTGCCAATACCTTCCAGTGCCTGGCCGAGGCGATGGGCATCTGTTTGCCGGGATCATCGAACGTGCCGGGTTTCCACACCGATAAGCTGCGCTACGCCGAACAGACCGGCCGCCGCATCGTCGCGATGGTGCAGGAGGGGCTGAACTTCTCGAAAATCCTCACCTGGGATGCGCTGATGAACGCGATGGTGATGAACATGGCGATCGGCGGCTCAACCAACGCCACGCTCCACCTGCCCGCCATCGCGCATTCGGCGGGGTTTGATCTGCCGCTGTCGCTGTTCGACGAATATAGCCGCAAGATTCCTACGCTGCTGGCCGTCGCGCCGAATGGGCCGTGGGGGATCACCGATATCTGGGCCGCAGGCGGCATGCCCGCGGTGTTGAAGATGATGGCCGAAGACCTGAACCTCGATTGCTTGAGCGTTTCGGGCCAGACACTGGGCGAGATCGTCGAACGGGCGCGGGTGCGCAACCCGCTGGTCATTCCCGAACGATCAAACGCTTTTCGCGCCACCGGCGGCATCGCGGTGCTGACCGGTAATCTTGCCCCCGACGGGTGCGTCATCAAGGCGGCAGGCATCAAGGACGGCAAGAACCTGTTCACCGGCCCAGCCCTGTGCTTCGACAACGAAGACGCGGTCGCCATCGCGTTGCGGGAAAAGCGCATCCCGGAGGGGACGGTGATCGTCATCCGCTATGCCGGGCCGCGCGGCGGACCCGGCATGCCCGAAATGCTGGGCGTGACGACCATGATCCGCAACTTCGGCCTGAACGCCGCCGTGGTGACCGACGGGCGCTATTCGGGTGCGACGAGTGGCTATTGCGTCGGCCATGTCTCCCCCGAAGCGGCATCGGGCGGCCCGATTGGCGCGGTGCTGGACGGCGACCAGATTACCATCGATGTCGAAGCACGGACCCTGAACCTGCACCTGACCGACGAAGAGATCGCCACCCGGCTGAGCGTTGCCCAGCACAGCGACCATGATGTCCCGCGCGGATTCCTGCAGCGCTACAAGGCCCATGTCAGTTCGGCAGCGACGGGAGCCGTGCTGACCTGAACGCTGCTCAAGGAGTGCCGGTCGGAAACAGGCGATCCGGCGTGATCTGTGCGGCCGAAACCCCCAGCGCCGTCAGCCCCGCGGGCCACGCCCCGCCGGTCGCCAGTGCCTCGACGATGTCGGCCATCGCGGGCGCCGTCTGCAGGCCGTACCCGCCCTGCCCCGCCAGCCAGAAAAACCCGTCAGCGTCGGGCGCGAAACCGGCGGTCGGCACCCGGTCTGCGACAAAGGATCGCAAGCCCGACCATTTGTGCGCGATACGCCGCACGGGCAGCGTGGTCCACGCCTCGACCTTGTAGGCGGCCAGCGCCAGGTCATAATCCTCGGGCTGCGCATCGACCGCGTCGCTGGGCACCTCGTCAACGGGTGACGCCATCAGCCGGTCGGTTTCCGGCAGCATGTAGAAATCATCGACGACCGATTTGACGAACGGCCATGCGCGGACGTCATGATCCGCTGGTGCATCGAAAACGATCATCGTGCGGCGTTTCGGTGCCAGCTCCAGCGGCACCACCCCTGCCATGATCGCCACCTTGTCAGCCCAGGCGCCTGCGGCATTGATCAGGATGGGGGCTGCAAACCGCTCGCCCCCGTCGGCCCGGACGACCCATGTAGAGCCCTGCCGAATGATGGTCGCGATACGGCGGTCGGTCACCACCTGCCCGCCATGCGCGCGCACCTGGCGGGCATAGCCCTGCAACAGCGCCTCGGGATCGAGCCGCCGACCGCCACTGTCGACCAGCCCCGCCACGACATCCTCGCCGCCCAGCCGAAGCACCGGGCACAGCGCGCGCATCTCCGCCTGCGACACGGTCGATATCGTGTCGGTCACCTGTTCCATATCGCGCTTCAGCGCTGCCATCGCGTCCATCATGTCGGGCCGCGCCACGAACAGGGCGGGCGTCGGCGTGCACAGCGGCGTGGGGGAAAACCCCTCCGGCGGGGATTCGAGAAAGGCACGGCTATAGGCCGTCATCGCGCGGACGGTGTGGTTGCCGATGCCGAAATGATAGAATGTCGCGCTGCGCCCCGACGAATGATAGCCAAGCGCCGATTCCGCTTCGATCACGATCGTTTTGCCATGCGCGGCGAGCCGTGCAGCGGCAGAGATTCCGGCAATGCCGCCCCCGATCACGAGGAAATCAGCCGTCGTCGTCAAACCAGCCTCCGGTAGCTACTTCGTGTTTGGCCGACGAACCTGCACGCATCGTTGGAGTGCTTCCAAGAAAGCGCCATTACAGCGTCGTGCCAAAAGCATGAATCGTCATTGCGAGCGCAGCGAAGCAATCCAGCCACGCCGCGTGGGGTGACGCTGGATTGCTTCGCTGCGCTTACAATGACGGCGGCCAGGGGGTGGTTCAGAGTTGCGGGGTGTTGCTCCACAGAGCATCAACGGGATTTGACCATC
>JBBQDD010000125.1:0-6995 GCA_038319335.1 Sphingomonadales bacterium | reverse complement strand
GGCAGCGCCGTCCTTCGCAAAACGCCAGCTGACGCTGTTGCCCGGCCAGGTCTGGTTGCGGCGCAGTGCTATGCCGCCCAGCCGTTCGCGTTGCAGCCACTGGGTATCCATCTCCACCCGGTCAGACCACCAATGGCCCTGGGTCAGCATGTAAAAACGCTGGCTTTTGTCGGCCAGCGCGTCGCCGTGCAGCGCGGCCAGCGCATCGGTATCGCCGCTCGCCTGCCAGCGGGCGAAGCGGGTGGCGGCATCATCCCCATTGCGCGCCGCCTTGGCGAGCATGGCTGCGCCGCCGGGCAGTGCCGCAAAGCCATTTTCGTTGAATTCGCCAATCCCGCCGGGGGTGCGGGTGAGCCGCCCGGTAATGGGCCGCAGATACCGGACGTCGCCGGTAAAGCGCCATGCCGCCCAAGCGGACTGCAACGGTGTCGAAATGCCGCCGCCATCGCCTGCACGTTCGGCATCGCTGCGCCAGTTGATTTCGTTGGGATAGCGCCACGCCCCGTCGGCATCCGCCTTGCCATGCGCCATCCAGCCATCGACAACGCGCGTCACGATGCCGCGCGCGGCGGGGTTGCCATTGTACAGGCCGAGCAGGATCGGCGCGTGCATGACGGTGAAGCTATAGGGTTTTTGCCATTCCCACGCCCCTTCGCGGTACATTTTTTGCGCGCCGTACCAGTTGCTGGCGAAGTGGAAATGCCCGGCGGGGTTGCGCAGGATCACCTGGTCCAGCGCCTTTGCGGTCGCCATCAGGCGTTCAATGGCACGCGGCTCGCCCCAGTTCAGGTACAGGCGTTCCGCGTCGGAATTCAGCCCTTCCTCATAACCATGAAGCTCATCGGTGGTGATCGACGCCAGCCCGTTTGCGATCATGCCGTTGCGATAGGGAGCGTCAGACAATGCACGCAGCGATGCGTTGATCTTGTCTGGCGCGACGCCCATCAATGCCAGCCCGGGCCATTGCTGCGTCAGGTCGCTATCATCCGATATGCCGCCCCCAAAATCGCCATAGGGCACCTGGCGTTCATCGATCCACCAATCGACAAAGCGGCGGGTGATCTTCAAATCTTCCAGCTGGCGAAACGCCCATAAGGGCACGCCCGCCGGGGCCGCTGGCTGCGCGAAAGCGGGCAGGTTTTCGGGGCGATAATTGATATCCGCCCAATAGCGCCGGGCCTCGATATTGTCGGGATCCACCCGCAGCAGATCGCTGATATCGGCAAACAGCCGGGCATAGAGCGCGGCGCGCTTCGACGCCGTATGCTCCTCCACCAGAAAGCCCCAATTGTCGCGCACCTGATTGAACCGATCGGCAATATGTTCGGCCAGCGCCGCGGCGCGATCCTTGAACACCAGCCGGATGCGCGTGCCGTTCAGCGTATCGGCATCAAAATCGCGGGCGGCGGATACGATCGTCAGGTACAGGCTGTCATCGGGCAGAATGCGGTCGCGGAGATCAAGCCACAGCGTGCGCGCCTCCCCCGGCCGCACGCTTACCGACAGGTCGATCATGTCGCGCGCTGGCCATAACGGATCCTTCACACGAATGTTCAGCGGGATCAGCCCGTTGGCACCCGGCGTTGCCTTGATCGCGGGCAGGTCGATCGCGATGCCGTCCAGCCCGTCATGCAGGTTCTGCCAGCCATAATCGAACGCGCGCGCCAGCGGTCGATCGGGATAGGCATCCCCCAGGCTGGCGGGGATCAGGATATGGACGATCGGCAGGCCCCGGCTGCGCGCGGCTGCCTTGCCCTCCGTCGCCGCGCCCGCGCCAACCGCCGCCCGCACGCCTGATGAAGGCAGCGCGATCACCGTGGCGCGTTCATCATCGGCATATCGCCCCGCAATGAAGCGGTTCAGCCGGTCAAGTGCTGCAACCCGGGTGGACGCAGCGGAATCGACCGTGAAGGCGAGCGAGAAGCTGCCAGCCGGTTCGGCACCGGGGTGGATATCATAGCCCCAGAATTCCTGGATCGGCTGTTCCTGCATCACATTGGTCAGGCTGATCGTGCCGCCCGTGACTGGGCTGATGCTGTCAAAGGTTCGCACGGCCCCTTGCGGCCGCGTGGCGACCTTCACCGGCGTGCCGGTGCCCTGCCAGTCGATGCTGCCATAGGCGGCACCGCGAATCTCGATCCGGTTGATGCGCTCGCCCGCGGGCAGCCGCAGATCATATCTTTTGCCCCCCTCGACATAGGTATTCCAGTCGGGCAGCTCGAAATAATCGCTGCGGCCGGGCAGCCGCGACCTGTTATAAACCCCGGGCCAGGTGGTTTCCGCAATACCGTCCACCCCCTTCATCGCCCATTGTTTCAAGTCACGCGCATCAGCAAATTCCACCTTGCGGATGGTGGTGACGGCTGCATCGAGCACGGGCGGCGACGCATGGTCCCAACCGTGCCGGTGCAGCCAAGCCTGCCAGCGCGCCGCCGTGTCAGGGGGTGGCGCAGGGAGCGGTTCCTGCTTCGCGGCAAGGCGGGTAACATCCGCCCCGTCGAGCGCATGGTCGTACACGCGAATCTCGTCCAGATCGCTGCCGCGCATGAAGTTATACCGGCTCTGCACCTGATGCGGCGACAGCACGCGCCCGGCCATGCCGAACTGGTCGAGACCCGAATCCAGATCAGCCTGTTGCAGCTTGCGGGCGACTTCGCGGCCATCCACGAACAGGCGCACGCCCTGCGTCTCGTCCCGGGCAAAGGCGATATGGTGCCAGTCCGACGCAGCCGGGATTGCCGCCATCCGCCACGATACCCGGATGCGCGACAGGTTCGCATCGGTAACAAAGGCATCAAACCCGTGCCCGTTCCAGTCGATCCGCAGGAACGCCATGTCCCAGCTGCTGTGATCAGCAAAGCCTGCCCGGAAAATGGCAAACGGCGCCTCGCCGAGTGGCTCGCGGGGTCGCCAGAAGAACGACAGCGTGCCGCGCGCCGCCCGCATATTGCCCGGTGCCTTCCAGGCGACATAGCCATCATCGCTCCAGCGGGCAGCGCCGCCAATCGCGCCATCGGCCACCACATTAACGCCGCTGCGGAAATTGGGCGTAGCCTCGCCGCCCGCCACATCGGCATCAAGGCTTTTGTCGGCAGAAACGCGGAACAACAGGCCGGTTGGTTCGGCGCACGCTGGCGTCGGCAGCAGCGCGATTGCCGCCGCCAGGATCAAACCGCCTGCGGTCGCCCGCCAGATCATGCCATCTCGACGCGGGCGAGGCGCGGCGACAACAGGTGCACCGCCAGCAGCGCGACAAAATAAGCGCTGGCGCAGATCGCGAACAGAATTGAATAATTCTTGCCCGTCGCATCCAGGATATAGCCGGTGAACTGGGCCATCCCCATGCCGCCGATCGCGCCTATCATCCCGCCAATGCCCACCACTGATCCTACCGCACCGCGCGGAAAAATATCCGATGGCAGCGTGTAGAGATTGGCCGAAAATGCCTGATGCGCCGCCGTCGCCAGCCCGATGATGAGCACCGCCGTCCACAACCCGTCAATCGATTGCGCGAAGTAGATGGGCGTCACGCAGAACGCGCAGAGCAGCATCGTCAGCTTGCGGGCCAGATTGGGCGTATAACCCGCCTTGATCAGCCGTGATGACATCCAGCCGCCGCCAATGCTGCCAAAATCGGAAATCAGGTAGATCGCGGCTAACGGCAATCCGAACGTCTTCAGATCGAGATGATAGCGTTCGTAAAGATAGCCCGGCAGCCAGAACAGGAAGAACCACCAGATGGGATCGATGAAGAACTTGCCGAGCGCATAGGCCCAGGTCTCGCGCACCAGGATTAGCTTGCGCCAGGCGATCGGCTCGATCGGGTCAGCGGGATCCTGCTCGATCCAGGCGAGCTCGGACGGGCTGACCCGGCCATGTTCGCGCGGGTGGCGATAGACCAGCCACCACGCGACCAGCCACAGGATGCCGAGTACGCCCGTGACGTAAAAGGCAACGCGCCAATCAAACGCAAGCACCAGCGCGGGCACGAGTAACGGCGTAATGATCGCGCCGATATTGGCCCCCGCGTTGAAGATGCCGATCGCAAAAGCGCGTTCCCGCTGCGGAAACCAGTCCGTCACCGCGCGGATACCCGCCGGGAAATTGCCCGATTCACCGATGCCCAGGCCAAAACGGGCCATCGCAAAGGTCGTAACCCCGCTGGCCAGCCCATGCGCCATATGGCTGATCGTCCAGATGACGATGGCGACGGCATAGCCCAGCCGCGCGCCGACCATATCCACCACCTTGCCAAAGCTGACATAGCCGATCGCATAGGCGACCTGGAACCAGAAGATGATCGTGGCAAAGTCGCTTTCGGTCCAGCCGAATTCCTTGCTGAGCGTGGGCTTCAGCACGCCGATCATCTGGCGATCGACATAGTTGATCGCGGTGGCCGCAAACAGCAGCGAACAAATGACCCAGCGATACCGCCCGATCCGATCGGCTGCAGATACCACGCCCGGCGGAACTGCCGTTGCCATCACTCGCTCTCCCCAATCGCCCGCCCAAATCATTTGGTTGCTGGGCTTATCCTTCGGCCTTGATAGCGCAATCCACCGTCAGCCGCGCGTCGAAGCGCGCCTGCACCCGGTCACCCACCGCAACGGGATGAACGCCGGTTACAGCGCCGGTTGAAATCCATTGCCCGGGCCGCAGCGCGATGCCGCGTTCGGCCATCAGTTCGAACAGAAAGCGTGCTGCGCCGAACGGGCCGTCAAGCATCGTCGATGCCATCCCTGCGCCGATCAGCGTGCCGTTGATCATCAGTTCCACCGGCCAGCCGAGCAAATCATCGGTGCGCCAGTTTTCGATGGCGGGGCCGATCACCAGTCCGTTATTGTTGCCAAAATCCGAAATCGTCACCCCGGCGCCGTGATCGTTGATGCCGCCAAATGGTGAACTGGCGATTTCGATGCCGACATGGACAGCATCAATCAACGCCGTTGCCTGGGCGATGGAAAAACTGCGCTGTGCGGGGTCTGGCGCGGTGCCGATCCGCAGCAGATATTCCGCCTCTGCCGCAGCAAACCCGCCTGCAAAAACACGCATCGCGGCGGGGCCATCGCTGGTCGCTGCATCGACGCTGGTAAAAATCGGCCCGGCCAGCCGATCGACATCGCCGATCGGCGGGTTGATGCGCCCCACCTTCCAGCCTACGATTTCGCCAGCGCTGAGCGCAATCGCCAAATCCTGCACGGCATAGGCATCAGACAGGCCGGTTGGGATAATACCGGGGTAGTCCGTCAGCACCGATGCGCTGCGCCGGGCATCGACAAAGCGGCTGGCGATCTGCGCAATATTATCGTCGATGTCGCGCCGCATCAATTCACCCTGCTCCCCTGGCATTCCGTGCCTATTGGCTATTTCGTGGCACAGTGCGGCGATAGGAAACCGGTGTCAATGGTGGTCTCCACCGGCATTGGGCTGGAACAGCCGGGGCCATGCCCCCTCCATGGCGGCCTGAATTGCAGCGCCGATCCGCCGGGTGATCGCCTGGTCGCCCTGCCAATGGCGTGGAAAGCCCAGCCCATCGGCGATGAGGCGTTCGACGAATAAAGCCGGGCTGGCCCCCGTTGCTGCCGCTACCAGCGCGCTCGCTGCGGGATCAATCACCGGCACCCCTTCCCGCACCCGCTGCAGCACAAAGCCCGCCCAGCACCCGGCGGCTGCCAGCGCGAATATCGGCATCCGCCCCGCCCGGCGATTGGCATCGATGGTATCGACCAGACGATAGGGCAATTTCTGAGTGCCATCCTGCGCAATCTGGTCAAGCCGGTGGATGATTGCAGGGTTACGGAACCGTGCAAGCACGTCGATGCGATACCGATCGAGATCAAGCCCGGGCACCGGCGGCAGGACGGGGGCGATGTCAGCGCGGATCATCGCATCGACAAACATGGCAAGTACAGGATCGGCCACAGCATCCGCCACGCTGGTGTGCCCGCGCAGCAGCCCGGCATAGGCAAGCGTTGAATGCGCACCGTTCAGGATGCGCAGCTTGGCGCGTTCATACCCGGCAATGTCCGGCGTCACCACGGCACCCACCGCTGCCAGATCAGGGCCGATCGGGCGGCCGACATCCTGGATCACCCATTGCAGGAAGGATTCGCGCTGCACGGGAATGGCATCCGTCACGCCAGTCGCGCCCCGCACATCGGCCAGCAGCGCATCGTCGCTGGCGGGCGTGATCGAATCGACCATCGTCGATGGCACCAGCACTTCGCCCTCGATCCATGCGGCAAGATCGGCATCGCGCAGCGCGGCAAAGGCAATCAGCGCGGCTTTCACTTTCGGGCCATTGCTCGCCAGATTGTCGCACGGCATCACCGCGAACGGTGGCACGCCAGCGCTGCGGCGCGCCGCAAGGCCCGCAACAATCCAGCCGATCACGCTGTGCGGCGGGCCAGGCCCGTCCCGGTCATGCGCGATATCCGGATGCGCGATCGCCAGCGTGCCGTCGGCGGCCAGGCAATAGCCCTTTTCAGTCACCGTGGTGGTCACAAGCTTGATCGCCGGATCGGCCAGCAGCGCCAGCGTGGCATCATCCTGGCCCGTCCCCAGCCATGCGCCATGCGCCCCCACGATCCGGTGGGAACAAGCCGAATCGCGCACGGCAATCGTGTAAAGCCCCTGCTGCGCCGCCAGCGCTGTGACAACCGATTTGCTTCGCAGCGCCACCGCCGCAATGCCCCAGCGCGGATCGTGATCGAGCAGCGTATCGATATAGCTCGCCTGATGCGCGCGGTGGAACGCACCCGGCCCGAAATGGACGATCGCGAGTGCTGGCGGTGCCGCCCGGCTTGGTCGCTGGATCGCTGCCCCAAGCCCATCAAGCGCCGCATAATCAAGCCGCGTCAAAGCGTAACGCCCCGTTTCCAGATCGCCATTTCGCGTTCATCGTTGCGCTCTGCGGCGGTCAGCTGGCCCGATGCGATGGCGATGATCTGGTCGAGCAGCGCATCGGCGCCCGCCTCCATGCCCTGGCCAAAAAC
>JBBQDD010000124.1:0-7018 GCA_038319335.1 Sphingomonadales bacterium | reverse complement strand
CATGAATTCGCCCGGCGCGGGCTCGATGCGCGGCCAGAGTTGATCCAGTGGCTTCTCGCGCGCGTCGAACGCAGTTATGTGGCGCTGGTTCGCGCCGTCGATGCGCTCGATCAGGAGGTTGGGCAGACCCGCAAACGCTTGTCGATTCCGCTCGCGCGGGGCACATTGGCACCGCTGGGCCTGATCGTCGATCGCGCCGTCCCAGGAAATGTCGCCACAGGGAATGATGCTGCATGAACCGCCCGGCCCATATCGCGGAAATCGATGATGACGATCTGTTCGTCGGCACCAGCGCTGGCGACCGGTATTTCAACCGGGAATTGTCATGGTTGGCATTCAACCGGCGGGTGCTGGAGGAAGCGTGCAACCCCGCGCATCCGCTGCTGGAAAGGCTGCGCTTCCTGTCGATTTCAGGATCGAACCTGGACGAATTCTTCATGGTCCGCGTGGCGGGATTGAAGGGCCAGCAGCTGCAGGATGTCGACCGGCTTTCCGCCGATGGCCTGAATTCCAGCCAGCAGCTGACCGCCATTGTCGCCGGTGCCGATGCGCTGGTGGAAAGCCAGCGCAATGTGTGGCGCGAACTGCGCCGCCTGCTGGGCGAAACCGGCATTGCCGTGCTCGGATCGCGGATGATTGACGAGGCGATGTCGCCCGCTGATCTGAACTGGCTGGAAACCCATTTCCGCGAACAGATTTTCCCGATTCTGACGCCCCAGGCGCTTGATCCCGCCCATCCATTTCCGTTCATGCCCAACAAGGGGTTGGCGGTGATGTTTGATCTGGTGCGGCTGTCTGATGATCAGCCGATCCAGGAACTGGTGATGTTGCCAGCCCCCATGCCGCGTTTTGTGCGGTTGCCGGGGGATACGGCGCGCTACATTGCGGTGGAATCGCTGGTGAAACGGTTTTCGTCGGTGATTTTCCCTGGTTACCGGGTGATTGGCGCCGCCGAATTCCGCGTGTTGCGTGACAGCGATATCGAGATTGAGGAGGAGGCGGAGGATCTGGTCCGCTACTTCGCCAATGCCATCAAGCGGCGACGGCGCGGGCGGGTGATTCGGCTGGAGCTCGAATCGGGCATGCCCGAGGGGCTGAGCAACGCACTGCGCAACGAATTGGGTGGTTCGGATGCATTCGTTACCGATGGCGCTGCATTTCTGGGTGTCGGCGATCTTGAAGCGATCGTTGATGAGGATCGGCCCGATCTGAAATTCCCGCCTTATTCGCCGCGCTTCCCCGAACGGATTCGCGAGTATAGCGGCGACTGCTTTGCCGCCATCCGCGCCAAGGATATCGTCGTCCACCACCCCTATGAAAGCTTTGACGTAGTGCTGGCATTCCTACGCCAGGCGGCAAGCGACCCAGATGTGGTGGCGATCAAGCAGACACTGTACCGCGCGGGCAAGCAGCCGGCCGTTATCAACGCGCTGATTGCAGCGGCGGAAGCGGGCAAGTCAGTCACCGCCGTGGTCGAGCTAAAGGCGCGCTTTGACGAGGAGCAGAACCTGCTCTGGGCATCGGCGCTAGAACGCGCCGGGGTGCAGGTGGTGTATGGCTTCATGGAATGGAAAACCCACGCCAAGGTATCCATGGTCGTGCGGCGAGAGGCGGGACAGTACCGCACTTACTGCCATTTCGGCACGGGCAATTACCACCCGATCACTGCAAAAATATACACTGATCTCAGCTTCTTCACGGCCGATCCTCGCATTGGGCGTGATGCAGCGCAAATGTTCAACTACGTCACCGGCTATGTCGAGCCGGAGAATATGGCGCTCGTCAGCCTCTCGCCGCGCGATCTGCGCAAGCGGCTGGTGGATTGTATCGATGCCGAAATTGCCTTTGCCCGCGCTGGCAAGCCTGGCTCCATCTGGGCCAAGATGAATTCGCTGGTCGACCCCGCCGTGATCGAAAAACTGTATGAGGCGAGCAATGCGGGGGTGGAAATCGATCTGGTGATCCGCGGTATCTGCTGCCTGAAGCCGGGCGTGCCCGACATGTCGGAACATATCCGCGTCAAATCGGTGATCGGCCGGTTCCTGGAACACAGCCGCATTTGGGCGTTCGGCAATGGTAAGGCGCTGCCCAATGACGGGGCGAAACTGTTCATCTCGTCTGCAGATGCGATGCCGCGCAATTTCGATCGCCGGGTGGAATATCTGCTGCCGATCGAGAACGCGACGGTGCATGATCAGGTGCTGGATCAGGTGATGGTCGCCAACTTCATCGACAATGAGCAAAGCTGGGAATTGCAGGCGGATGGCAGTTATGTTCGGGTATCGCCGGGCAGTCGGCCGTTCAACCTGCACCGCTATTTCATGACCAATCCGTCGCTGTCCGGACGGGGTGCGGCGTTGCAGGGCAGCGATTCGGTGCCGAAATTGTCGCTGCGGCGGCGGCACTGATGCCGCCTGGTGCGTTCTGACCTGATGGCCACACTGCTTTTCCGCAAGCCGACCGTACAGGGGGCCGCCGAACCGCGTACCGCGATTATCGATATCGGCTCCAATTCGATCCGGTTGGTAGTTTACCAGGGGCCGGCGCGGCTGCCTGCGATCCTGTTCAACGAAAAGGTGATGGCCGGGCTGGGGCGCGGCTTTGCCGAAACCAGTGCGATCGATGCCGAGGCGTTGCGGGTCGCCCGGATCGCGCTTGGCCGGTTCGCCGCAATGGCGCGCGAGATGGAGGTGACGCGGCTGCGCACCGTGGCCACGGCCGCCGTGCGAGATGCCTCCAACGGCGATCTGCTGCTGGCCGATGCCCGCGCGCTGGGGCTGGAAGTAGAGCTGCTCAGTGGCGAGCAGGAGGCGCTGGGGGCCGGGCTGGGCGTACTTTCCGCCATCCCGCTGGCGGACGGTATTGTCGGTGATCTGGGCGGTGGCAGCCTGGAACTGGTGCGCGTATCCGGCGGAGAAGTGCAGGAGCGCGTGTCGTTCCCGCTCGGCGTGCTCCGGCTGGGGGCGTTGCGGGCCAAAGGGCTGCGATCATTCGACCGGCGCGTCGCGGCGATGATCGACAAGGCGGGCTGGACGGGCAGGGGTGCCGGGCTGCCGCTCTATCTGGTCGGTGGATCCTGGCGTGCGCTGGCGCGGCTCGACATGCACATCATTGGATCGCCGCTGCCGGTGCTGCACGAATATGAAATGGCGCCCGCTGCCATCACCCGCATCGGCCGCACGCTGAGCCATATCGCCAAGGGCAAGCTGCGCGCGATCCCGACGCTGTCATCGGCACGCGTACCCACCCTGGGGGATGCCAACGCACTGCTTGGCGTGCTGCTGCGCCATCTGGGATCACGCACCACGATCGTATCGGCATTCGGCCTGCGCGAGGGGCTGTTGTTCGGCGCGCTGTCGGCTGAGGAACGCGCGCAGGATCCGCTGATCGTCGCGGCCCGGGATGAGGGGCGACGGCTGGGCCGCTTTGCCGAACATGGCGATTTGCTTGATCGCTGGGTCGCGCCATTATTTGCAGGAGAGCCGCCGCATGTCGCGCGGTTGCGCCACGCAGCCTGTTTGCTTGCCGATGTCGGCTGGCGGGCGAACCCTGAATTTCGCGCCGAACGCGGCGTGGAGATTGCGCTGCATGGCAATTGGGTGGCGATCGGCGCGCATGGCCGCGTGCTGCTGGCGCAGGCGCTGTTCACGTCGCTGGGCGGGGGAACCGATCCGTCGCCGCTGATCCCTGCACTCGCGACCCCGCAGGAACTGAAACGCGCCACCGCCTGGGGCCTGGCGATGCGGCTGGGCCAGCGGATGAGCGGCGGGCTGGCGGGGCCACTCCAGCGGTCCCGCCTGGATGATGACGGCACGGCGGTCGCGCTGACGCTCGCGCCGGGCGATGCAGCGCTGTACAGCGAAGCGGTGGAGCGGCGGCACAAGGTGCTCGCCAATGCACTCGGGCGGCAGGTGGTGGTTCGGCGGTAGGGGGTGCAGGGCGCGAGCGTGAAACCATACGCCGTTCGCTCTGAGCTTGTCGAAGGGCTGCGTTTTCTCTCGACCATTGAAAAGAAATTCAGCCCTTCGATAAGCTCAGGGCAAACGGAGATTTTTGGCGAGTTGCGGAGACATCCGGATTGCTTGACCGCCTATTCCTCATCCTCCGCCCGCGTCATCTTCAGCTTGCCGTTCTTCACCGCAAAGGCCAGCCGCCCCTCGACAAGCGCCAGCGCGTCGCGGCCGAATTGTTCGAAGCGCCACCCCTCCAGAATCGCCAGGCCTTCGCGCTGCCCGGCGGCGAGCGCTTCCAGATCCTCGGTGCGGGCCAGCAGCTTGGCCGCGACATCGATGTCGCGCGCGCGTATTTTCAGCAGCAACTTCAGCAGATCGGCGACCAGCGCGCCTTCCTTGCCGTTGCCGGGCTTGCGATCGTCGCGGGCGGGCATTTCCGCCGCATTCATCGGCTTGGCCGCCTCCAGCGATGCCATCAGGCGCGCGCCGATATCGTTGTTCGCCCAGGCGGGGGAAAGGCCGCGCACGCGCGCCAGATCGGCCTGTTTCTTGGGCGGGGTGCCCGCCAGATCGGCAAGCGTTTCATCCTTGATGATGCGCCCGCGTGGCAAATCCTTGCCCTGCGCCTCCAGCTCGCGCCATTTCGCCAGCGCCTTCAGCCGCCCAAGCACTTCCGGCTTGCGCCCCGCAATCCGCACGCGCCGCCAGGCTTCCTCCGGATCATTGGCATAGTTGGCGGGATTGGCGATCCGCTCCATTTCCTGATCGAGCCATCCGCCGCGGCCATTTTTGCGCAACCGATCGAGCATTTTGGGGAAAATGGTGGACAAATGCGTGACGTCGCCAATCGCATATTCGATCTGGCGTTTATCCAGCGGCCGCCTGCTCCAGTCGGTGAAGCGCGCCCCCTTGTCGACGCTGATCCCCAGATAGCTCTCGACCAGGTTCGAATAGCCGATCTGTTCACCTTGCCCCAGCGCCATCGCCGCGACCTGGCTGTCGAACATCGGATAGGGGGTCTTGCCGGTCAGGTTGTATACGATTTCAATGTCCTGCCCGCCGGCATGAAACACCTTCAGCACCGCATCATTTTCCGTCAGCAGATCGAGCAGCGGCTTCAGATCGATGTCGGGCGCCATCGGGTCAATCGCCGCTGCCTCGTTCGCATCGGCGATCTGGATCAGGCAGAGTTCAGGCCAGTAGCTGTTCTCCCGCATGAATTCGGTATCGACCGCAATGAACGGCGACTGCGAGAGGCGGTGGCAGAGATTGGCGAGCGCGGCGGAATCGTCGATCAGGTCGTGAATATGCATGCATGACGCCATAACGCGAGTTGTCCGGCTTGACAAAGCCGGGGTTGGCGGGAAAGCGCGGGCCATCGCCAAACCCGTCGTGCCGACGAATGTCGGCATCCTGCGGCAACCGGCGCGCCCTATCCCACAAGGCCCCAGCTTGCGCTGGGGCGACGCTATTTGAGAAGTTGTCTGCCATGCACGCCTATCGCACCCACACTTGCGCTGAACTTCGCGCGGACCATGTTGGCCAGCAGGTCCGCGTGTCGGGATGGGTGCACAAAAAGCGCGATCACGGCGACCTGGTGTTCATCGATTTGCGCGATCATTACGGCATCACCCAGATCGTAACCGATGTGAGCGGACCCGTGTTCGCGGTGATCGAAAAGCTGAAGAGCGAGAGCGTTGTCACCATCACCGGCACCGTCACCGCCCGCGCAGCGGAGGCGGTGAACCCCAATCTGGCGACCGGCGGGATCGAGATTCGCGCGACTGAGGCGGTGGTGCAAAGCCACGCCCTGGAACTGCCAATGCCGGTGGCGGGCGATGCGGAATATCCGGAGGATATCCGCCTGCGCTACCGCTTCCTCGATTTGCGGCGTGACCGGCTGCATGCCAACATCATGCTTCGATCAAAAGTGATCACATCGCTGCGCAATCGGATGAACGCGCAAGGCTTCACCGAATTCCAGACGCCGATCCTGACGGCATCGTCACCCGAAGGTGCGCGAGATTATCTGGTGCCCAGTCGCGTGCATCCCGGCAAATTCTATGCGCTGCCGCAGGCGCCGCAGATGTTCAAACAGCTGCTCATGGTGGCGGGCTTCGACCGGTATTTCCAGATCGCGCCGTGTTTTCGCGATGAGGATGCGCGGGCGGATCGTTCGCCGGGTGAATTCTACCAGCTCGATTTCGAGATGAGCTTTGTCACGCAGGACGATGTGTTCGCCGCGATTGAGCCGGTGCTGCACGGGGTGTTTGAGGAGTTTGCCGACTGGCAGGGCAAGGGCCGCAGCGTTTCCGCGCTGCCGTTCCGCCGCATCCCGTACCGGGAATCGATGCTGAAATACGGCAACGACAAGCCCGATCTGCGCAACCCGCTGCTGATCACTGATGTGTCAGAGCATTTCCGCGGCAGTGGCTTTGGCCGGTTCGCATCGATGGTGGACGGCGGCGATGTCGTGCGCGCCATCCCTGCGCCGGGCACGGCTGAGAAAAGCCGCAAATTCTTCGACGATATGAACGGCTGGGCGCAGAGCGAGGGCTTTCCGGGGCTTGGCTATGCCACGCAGAAACAGGGCGTGTTCGGCGGGCCGATCGCGAACAATCATGGGCAGGAGGGGATGAAGGCGATCGCCGATGCGCTGGGCCTTGGTCCGGATGATGGCATTTTCTTTGCGGCGGGGAAGGAAGCGCAGGCGGCCAAATTGGCCGGACTTGCGCGTACCAGGATCGGGCAGGAGCTTGGCCTGATTGACGAGAGCCGGTTCGAATTCTGCTGGATCGTCGATTTTCCGATGTTCGAATATGATGAGGACGCCAAGAAGGTCGATTTCAGCCACAACCCCTTCAGCATGCCGCAGGGTGAGATGGCGGCGCTGGAAAGCATGAACCCGCTCGATATTTTGGCGTTCCAGTACGACATCGTCTGCAACGGCGTTGAGCTGTCTTCGGGCGCAATCCGGAACCACCGGCCGGAAATCATGTACAAGGCGTTCGAAATTGCGGGCTATGGCAATGATGTGGTGGACGCGCGCTTCGGCGGCATGATTT
>JBBQDD010000123.1:0-7045 GCA_038319335.1 Sphingomonadales bacterium | reverse complement strand
TCCATGCCCTGGCCAAAAACCGTCCCGGCATCGAAATCGATCCAGCCGGGCTTGGCCGCGGCAAGCGCGCTGTTCGATGCAATTTTCAGCGTCGGCACTGGCGCGCCAAGCGGGGTGCCTCGGCCGGTGGTGAACAGGATCAGCGTCGCCCCGGCAGCTGCCAGCGCGGTGGATGACACCGCATCGTTGCCCGGCGCTTCCAGCAGGGTCAGCCCCGGTACCGCCACTTGCTGGCCATAGCGGATCACGTCCATCACCGGCGCATTGCCGCCCTTTTGCACGGCCCCCAGCGACTTTTCCTCCAGCGTGGTGATGCCGCCCGCGATATTGCCCGGCGATGGATTTTCCGACACCGGTTCGCCATTATCCAGGAAATATTGTTTGAAATCATTCACCAGCCCGCCGATCCGATCGAACACACCGGCATTGGCGGCGCGCGCCATCAGCAGCTGTTCGGCACCGAAAATCTCCGGAATCTCGGTCAGGATCACCTGGCCACCTGCGCCGGCGACCTGATCGCTCATCCGCCCGACCAGCGGGTTGGCGGTCAGCCCCGAAAACCCGTCCGATCCGCCGCATTTCACCCCCAGCACCAGCCTGTGCAGACCAACGGAAACGCGCGGCTGGCGCGCCTGCGCCACCAGGGCATCGATCAGCGCCTCGCCCTCGGCCAGTTCGTCGGGCGATGTCTGCGCAATCATGGTGCGGATGCTGGCACGGCGGGCTTCGGGCACTTCGGCCATCAGCGCATCCAGCTGGTTCGATTCGCAGCCAAGCCCGATGATCAGCACGCCGCCTGCATTGGGATGGCAGGCCAGCGCCGCCAGAATCCGCCGCGTCCCCGCCAGATCATCCCCCAGCTGCGAGCAGCCAAAGGGGTGGACAAGCGCATGAACGCCGTCGACCGCGCCTGCGTGCCGGGCGTGGCTGCGCGCGGCGATTTTCTGTGCGGTGCGGGCCACGCAGCCCACCGTCGGCAAAATCCAGATCTCGTTGCGCGTGCCAACCCGGCCATCGGCCCGCAAATAGCCCTCGAAGCGCCGGTCGCTCCGCACGGTCAGCGGCGCGACTGCGCCAGTACCGCGCCGGTAATCGACCGTGCCGGCCAGTGCGGTCGCCAGATTATGGGTGTGGACATGGTCCCCCGCGCTGATCGCACCGCGCGCGCGCCCAATCTCGCAGCCGAACTTGATGATGGGCGCACCTGCCGCAATCGACTGCAGCGACACCTTGTGGCCGCGCGCGATGGCGGCTGTCGATACCAGTCTGGCCTGCCCGATCATGATGGGCGTACCGGCGGCGGCATCCTCCAGCAGCGTGGCGACGTTATCAGCGGGGTCGACCTGCCATGCGTTCGCCAATGCCGCCCTCCCCGTCGTTGGTAACCGGTATCAATCGCTATGTCCTTTGCCGCACGCGCATGCCCGGCGCAAGCGAACGGCGCGGGGCTGTTCGCCACCGGCCAACCGCATTATGGCGGCGATGATGAAAAGCACCGGCCAACCCACCATCAATGATGTCGCGCGGATTGCGGGGGTTTCGAAAAAGACCGTCAGCCGGGTCATCAACCGATCACCGTTGCTGAACGACGATACCCGCCGCAAGGTGGAGGAGGTGATTGGCGAGCTGGGCTATATCCCCAATCCACAGGCACGGGCGCTGGCGCTGCGGCGCAATTTCCTGATCGGGCTGGTGCACGAGAACCCGAATGCGCAAACGGTGATGAACGTGCAGCAGGGCATGCTGGAGGCGCTGCACGGGACTGAATTCGAAATGGTGGTGCGCCCGCTTGATCGTGGTTCGGCGACGATGCTGGATGATCTTCGCCACTTTCTGGAACGCCAGCGGCTGTTTGGCGTGTTGCTGATGCCGCCGATCAGCGAGAATGATTCGATCGCACGATTATGTAGCGAAATCGGCTGCCGATATGTGCGGATGGGGTCATCGATGCTTGATGATCCAGCCCATATGGTCGCCTCCAACGACCGGGAAGCGGTGCGGACGGCGATCGATTATCTGATCGCGCAGGGGCATCGCCGGATCGGCCTGGTGGCGGGGCCGCATGGCTTCCGGTCGGCCTATGAACGGCGCGAGGGCTTTGAAGAAGCGCTTGAGGCTGCCGGCATCACCCTGCCCCGGTCTATGGTGGCAGATGGAAGCTACACGTTCGATTCAGGGCGGATCGCGGCAGACCGACTGCTCGATGTAATGCCGCGCCCGACCGCGATTTTCGCATCGAATGACGAAATGGCGGCCGGCGTCATGCACGCAGCACTGGAACGCGGGCTGCATATCCCGCGTGATCTGTCGATCATCGGCTTTGATGATACCCCGGTGGCCGCCCATGTCTGGCCACCGCTCACCACGGTACGCTGGCCGATTGTATCAATGGCGCGGTCTGCCGCGCTGAAACTGCTGGCCGGGGTCGATGGCAGCGATCCGGTGGAGGAGCCGTCGCAATTCCTGTCGACGCTGATCCGCCGGGCTTCCGTCGCCGCACCAGGATCATAAGGCGGCGCTTGCGGTGAAAGCTGACACCGGTTACCAGTCGGCACCAGCACGCTAGATGCGCGACCAATAGACGCCAAAGAGGGGAGGAGAGATGATGGCCAAGCCGCTCCGACTCGATCCCGATCGGTTGTTCCCGGCTGATCCGTCGACCCGGGCGATTGCGCGCACGCTCTATGCCGAAATTGCCGACCTGCCGATCGTCAGCCCGCACGGCCACACCGATCCTTTGTGGTTTGCCGATAATGCGGCCTGGACTGATGCGACCAGCCTTTTGCTCGCGCCTGACCATTATATCTACCGAATGCTCTACAGCCAGGGCATCGCGCTGGATGCGTTGGCGATTCCGGATCGGGCAGGCACCCCAGCCACTGATCCGCGCGCGGCATGGCGGTTGTTCGCTGCCAATTACCACCTGTTTCGCGGCACGCCGTCACGGCTGTGGCTCGACCATGTTTTTGCCGATGTGTTCGGCATGGATGTCGCGCTGGATGCGGCCAGTGCGGACCGCTATTTCGATGTGATCGGTGACAAGCTGGCGACCGACGCCTTTCGCCCGCGCGCACTGTTCGACCGGTTCCGCATTGATTTCCTGGCCACAACCGAGGGGGCGCAGGACGATCTGTCGGCGCATCACCGCATCCATCATTCCGGCTGGGGTGGTCGGGTAGTGACAACCTATCGTCCGGACGGCGTGATCGATGTGGAGCATGAGGCGTTCAAGCCGGCGATGGCGCGCTTTGCCGAATTGACGGGGGAGGATGTGTTCAGCTGGCCCGGCTATCTTACCGCCCATCGCAAGCGCCGCGCCGATTTCCGGGCAGCGGGCGCGACGGCGACTGACCATGGCCACCCCACCGCCAATACAGCCGATCTGCCTTATGAAGACGCCGAACGGCTGTTCCGCGCGATCACGACGGATAGCTGGACCCCCGCCGATGCCGAGCTGTTCCGCGCCCAGATGCTCACTGAAATGGCGGCGATGAGCGTGGACGACGGCATGGTGATGCAGATTCACCCCGGCAGTTTTCGTAATCACAACGCCGCGCTGTTCGCCAGCCATGGCCGCGACAAGGGCGCCGACATGCCCACCCGCACGGATTATGTCCGCGCGTTGAAACCGCTGCTCGACCGGTTCGGCAATGAGCCCGGGCTGGCCATCATCCTCTTCACCCTCGATGAAAGCGCCTATGCGCGCGAACTGGCACCATTGGCGGGCCATTATCCGTGCCTGAAGCTGGGGCCGGCCTGGTGGTTTCACGACAGCCCGGAAGGGATGCGCCGGTTCCGCGAAAACGTGACCGAGACGGCGGGCTTCTACAACAGTGTCGGCTTCAACGACGATACCCGCGCCTTTTTGTCGATCCCGGCGCGGCACGATGTTGCGCGCCGGGTCGATTGCGGCTTTCTGGCCCGGCTGGTGGCCGAGCACCGGATCGCCGACTGGGAAGCTGCCGAGCTTGCGCATGAACTGACCAGCGGGCTTGTCCGCCGCGCCTATCGAATCGATCAACCCCTTGCCGCTGCCGCCAAAGCGGCCTGAATTCGGAGACTCTGCATGTTTGACCGCACCTATTACGCCACCCATCCCGACATGATGGAATGCGTTTCCAATGACGAACTGCGCGATCGCTATCTCATCGACGGGTTGTTTCGCGAGGGCGAATGCGTGCTCAACTACACCCATGCCGATCGTTTCGTGATCGGGGGCGTGGCGGTGGCCGGTGCGCCGGTGAAGCTGCCCGCGCAAACCGAGCCAGCATCGGCGGTTGGCCATCCCTTTCTGGAACGGCGCGAGCTGGCGATTGTCAATATCAGCGGCGTAGAAGGCATCGTGACTGTCGATGGCGAGCGCTTTACGCTCGGCAACAAGGATTGCCTGTACGTCACGATGGGCGCGACCGATGTCAAGTTTGCCGGTGCAGGCGCACGATTTTATCTGGCGTCGTGCCCGGCGCACAAGGCGTTCACCACGCGCAAACTCTCGATCGCCGATGCCAATGCGCTGGAGCGGGGCAGCCTGGAGGAATCGAACGAGCGCACCATCTTTCAGCTCGTCATTCCCGGCATCTGCGATTCGGCGCAGCTGGTGATGGGGCTGACGGTGCTGAAGCCCGGTTCGGTATGGAACACCATGCCGCCGCACATCCATGAACGCCGCAGCGAGATTTATTTCTACTTCGAACTCCCCGGCCCCAATGACCGCGTGTTTCATTACATGGGAGAGGGAGAGGCAATGCGACACATCGTGATGGGCAATGAAGAAGCCGTCATCTCGCCGCCATGGTCGATCCATATGGGTTCCGGCACCCGCGCCTATGCCTTTATCTGGGCGATGGCGGGCGAGAATCAGGATTATACCGACATGACCGTCCTCGACATTTGCCAGCTGGCCTGATGTCGCCCTTTGATCTGGGCGGCAAGGTCGCGATCGTCACCGGGGCCAATACCGGTATCGGGCAGGCAATCGCGGTGGCGCTGGCGCGCGCCGGTGCCGATATCGCCTGTGTCGGCCGCACCCCGGCTGATGATACCGCCGCGCAGATCAGCGCACTTGGCCGCCGCGCGGTGATCATCACCGCTGATCTGTCCACGATTGCACCTGTGGACAAGATTGTGGATGAAACGGTGGAAAAACTGGGGCGGCTGGACATATTGGTCAACAATGCCGGCATCATCCGCCGCGCCGACGCAGTTGATTTTACCGAAGCCGATTGGGATTCAGTGATCGACACGAACCTGAAAAGCGTGTTCTTCCTGTGCCAGGCAGCGGGGAAGCAGATGATGGCGCAAATTGCAGCAGACGGGGGCACGGGGAAGATCATCAACATCGCATCGATGCTGACATTCCAGGGCGGCATCCGGGTGCCAAGCTATACGGCGTCGAAAGCGGGGATTGGCGGGCTTACCAAGCTGCTGGCCAATGAATGGGCGGCCAGGGGCATCAACGTGAACGCGATCGCGCCGGGCTATATCGCGACCAACAATACCGCCGCACTGCAGGCTGATGAAAACCGCAACCGATCGATCGTTGACCGGATTCCTGCCGGCCGCTGGGGTGCGGCGAGTGACCTAGGCGGAGCGGCGGTTTTCCTCGCCTCCAGCGCGGCGGATTATGTGCAGGGGCATATCCTGGCAGTCGATGGCGGTTGGCTCGCGCGGTGAGCCGGTTCCTGGCCTTTGGCGAAATCATGCTGCGGCTGTCCCCGCCGGGGCGCGAGCTGCTGCTCCAGACGCCAAAGCTTGATGTGTGGGTGGCGGGGGCGGAGGCCAATGTGGCGACCGCGCTTGCCCGGCTTGGCCATGATGTCGGCTTTGTAAGCATGGTGCCGGATAATGATCTGGGCCGTACCGCGATCGCCACATTGCGCGGCCACGGCATCGATACGCACGGCATTGCCCTGGGCGGTGAGCGGATGGGGCTGTATTTCGTCACCTCCGGGGCTGGCATGCGCGCCACCGAAGTCATTTATGATCGCGCCGGTTCCGCCTTTGCCCAGGCGCCTGCCGATGCCTGGGATTGGAAAAGCCTGCTGACCGGGGTGGACCGGCTGCATTTGTCGGGCATCACCCCGGCGCTTGGCCCAGTCAGCGCCGCTGCGGCGATTGCCGCTGCCGAAGCGGCGACGGCGCGCGGCATTGCCGTGTCGTTCGATGGCAATTACCGCGCGAAGCTATGGGAGCGGTGGGATAGCGACCCGCGCGCGCTGCTGACCCAACTGGTGAGCCATGCGGATCTGCTGTTCGGCAACCACCGCGACATCGTGCTGCTGCTTGGCCGTGACTTTTCGGGGGACGGCGAAGATCGTCGGCGCGAGGCAGCGGCGGCGGCGTTTGCGGCGTTTCCCCGGCTAATGATGATCGCGTCGACCGCGCGCCATGTCGAGGATGCCGATCGCCACCGCCTGTCCGCGCGGGTCGACACGCGCGAGGGGACGGCGCAAACGCAGGAAGTTGTGCTCGCCGGGATCGTCGACCGGATTGGCGGGGGGGATGCCTTTGCAGCGGGCGTGCTCCACGCGATGCGCAGTGGCGGCACTGCCGATGATGCCGCCCGCACGGGCCTTGCGCTCGCGGCGTTGAAACACTCGCTGCCCGGCGATGCGAGCCTGTTCCGCCAGGCCGATATCGATGGCTATCTTGCGGGCGGGCTGGATGTCCGGCGCTGACATCACCCGCCGCACGGTGATGGCGGCGGGGGGTGCTGGCGCGGCGTTGCTTTATTTGCCTTGTGCTGCGCGTGGGACGAGGCTTCCCTATGTCCGCGCACCGGACGGCGATTATCCGCTGCGACTTGAGGGCGGGCTATATGTCGCCAAGGGCATTCGCTATGGGCGCGCCGATCGTTTTCAGGCGCCCGTCGCGGTATCGACGCCGGGCCAGCCGCAAGATACGAGCGCGTTCGGCCCAGTCGCGCCGCAATCGGGCACCCGGTACGGCACGCAATCAGAAGACTGCCTGTTCCTCAACATCTGGACCCCCGAAGCGAACCCCGGCGCGAAACGGGCGGTGATGCTCTATATTCACGGCGGGGCCT
>JBBQDD010000122.1:0-7063 GCA_038319335.1 Sphingomonadales bacterium | reverse complement strand
CTTGATCACTGCGGCAGAGGTATCGCGCACCGCCTGTGGTGCTGCAATCAGCCCCCGCTTCACCAGCGGGCCATTGGCATCCCAGGCACCGGCATAGGCTTCCAGGAACTTGGGCAGGCCGGGGATCGCGGTCAGGTGCGCCTTTTTCACATAGATGAACAAGGGCCGCGCACCGGGATAGGTGCCGCCGGTGATCGTTTCGTAAGTCGGCGCAACACCGCTTATCGGCACGCCCACCAGGGACGCCTGATTTTCCTCCAGATAGCTGTAGCCGAAAATGCCCAGCGCATTGGAATTCGACTGAAGCTTCTGGACGATCAGATTGTCGTTTTCGCCCGCATCGACATAGGGCCCGTCGTCCCGCACGCGGGTGCAGACATTAGCGTAATCGTCAGGCTTTTTGTCCTTCAGGTTGATGCTGTCGGGGTAAATCGCGGCGCAACCGCGCGCCAGGATCAGCTCGGCCAGCGCGTCGCGGGTGCCGCTCGTGGATGGTGGGCCATATACCTGGATGGGGATGGCGGGCAGCGACGGGTTCACGTCTTTCCACGTCTTGGCGGTGTTGGGCTTGCCCTTCGGGTTGGCCGCGAGCGCCAGATACAAATCAACCGGCGTCAGCTGCAGCTTTGGCCCGTCCTTGGCCTCTGCAAAGGCGATGCCATCCAGCCCGACCTGAATTTCCATGATTCGGTCAACGCCATTTTCGGCGCAGGTGTTGAATTCCTTCAACTTTATCCGCCGCGATGCATTGGCGATATCGGGGTGCGCCGCGCCAACGCCAGCGCAGAACAGCTTCATGCCCGCGCCCGTGCCCGTCGATTCGATGACGGGGGCCTTCATGCCGGGATTTTGATTGACGAACAGCTCGGCAACCAGCGTGGTGAACGGGTAAACCGTTGAGGAACCGACGACCTTGATCTGGTCGCGCGATCCCGCACCACCGCCATTGGCCTGATCATCGCAGCCGGAAAGTGCCAGCCCCACGCCCAGCCCCAGCCCGCACATAAGCAGCTTAGCCGTCAGAATCGCGAAATGACGTCGCATCGAATCCCTCCTTGCAGGAATGTCCCCGCAGCGCCGCTATCACCCGGAACGGGCTGCCTGTGTGACAGTGACGTTACCGTTTGATGACGGCGCTTCCCGGGGCGGCGAAATCGCCGGGCTGGCGGGCAGCAGGATCGACGCGGTCGTGCCCTTCCCGACCACGCTGGTAATGTCGAGCCTGCCCCGGTGGCGTTCGATGATGTGCTTGACGATCGCCAGGCCAAGCCCGGTGCCGCCCAGCGATCGGCTGCGCCCGGCATCAACGCGGTAGAATCGTTCGGTCAGGCGCGGCAGATGCTCTGGCGCGATGCCTTCGCCTTCGTCGCTCACACTGATGCGGACCATGCCGGTCTGGTCCTTCCACAACCGCGAGACGACCGGCGTGCCGCTTTTGCCATATTTCATCGCATTGCCGATCAGAGTGTGGAGCACTTGCGACAATTGCGCCCGGTCCCCCACGACATGGGGCACATCAGCCTCGATATCGGTGATCAAGTCCTCACCGCGATTATTATAGGCATCGGCGAGTTCGGCGTGCACTTCGTCCATCAGTTGCTGCAGATCGACTTCGGTGGCGGGGACGCGGTATTTTTCCGCTTCGATCCGGCTGAGCGAGATCAGATCCTCCACCAGCCGCTGCATCCGCCGGGCCTCGTCGAACATCACCTTCAGGAAACGTGCGCGGGTTTGCGGGTCGCCGCCCGCTTTCTCGTCGCTCAGCGTCTCCACGAACCCCAGGATCGATGCCAGCGGGGTGCGCAGTTCGTGGCTGGCATTGGCGACGAAATCGACCCGCATCCGTTCTGCCGCATAGCTGCCAGTCTGATCGATCAAATGCACCGCGCGGCGGCCATCGCTCATCGTCGTCACCCGCATTTCCCAGCGCTGGTCCAGCGTACCCAAACCCACCAGGTTGATCGGCCCGTTCGATGTGGCGCGTATATTGGTGAGCCGTTCGGCCGCCGCCGGGTGGCGAATCGCCAGGCGGACATCCTCGCCGATGATGTGCCCGCCCAGCAACGCGCGCGCGGGCAGATTGGCGTGCGCCACTCGCCCTTCGGCAACGATTAGGATCGGCTCCACAATCGCCTCGATCATCTCATCGATGTTGACAGGCGCGCTGCGCCGGTCAGCGGGTTGATCGGCGGGCGGTGCGGCCTCTGGCTGCTGGTCGCCGGTGCCCGCCGCCATCAGCACGGCGGCCACGCCCCCCACCAGCACGATCAACCCGCCCTGCAGGCTTTGATCGAGCAGAATGATCGCAAAGCTCGCCATCACGATAACGGCGATCGCGGTAAGGGTGCGCAGGCCAAAGGTATCAAGCATGGCAGGCGTGATAGCGTAATCGCGCACGCGCCGCGAGCGCGGATGCCGTGCGCGCCGCCGCCCGCCGCCACCGCGACGCCGCTTGCGCTCGATTTACGATTGTGAAAGGGCCAGGGTCGCATAGCGGGGCTGGCTAAAGGGGCTCCATGATGGGACGGCGATGAGCGACGATACTCCCCCGGACGATGAAGCAGGCGCCCCGGCGATGCCCAGCCGTCGCCGCGCGCTGATGCTGGGCGCGGCGGGGGCGACCGCGATCGTGTCGATCCGCCCGGCGCTGGCGCAATCCGCAGCATCAGTGCTTACCTGCGAAATTCCGGTGCCGGATGCAGCGCGTTCGAGCAATTACATCGCCGCCGACGGCACCCTGGTGCCCGCCGGTACGCCGGGTGCGTTTCCGCCCGCCCGTGTCCCGTTCAAAGGCGAGGATGTGCGCCGCGCTATGGCAGGCGGCAGGTTGCCCGGCATGGATAGCGACCGCACCCGCGCCTATCTGCAATATATCCGCCGCCTGCAATCGGGCACCAGCGGCTTCACCTGTTTTGCGTCGCTGCAAATGCCGCGCGGCTGAGCGCTGTGGACGGCATCCGGTATCGGTCGATGCCCGCCGCCACGCTGCGCGTGGTGCCGCTGGATGAGCTGACATTGGTGTATCACCGGGCATCGGGCATCACCCATCTGCTTGCGCCGCCTGCGCCCGAGATACTGGACGCGCTGGCCGCTGAACCGTTGACCAGTGCGGCCCTGATGGCGCGGTTGAGCGACGAATTCGATCTTGGCGATGCCGATCCGCAGGCGTTGCGCGCCCGGCTGGATGAACTGGTCGCGGCCGGGCTGGTTGAGCAGCGGTGAGGCACGTTCATCATCTGAAAATCGGCCCCGTCGGCTTCCGGATCGGATCGGACTGGCCCGCGCCGATCGCTGCACTGCGCGATCTGTACCGCGATTATCCTGCGCCGGACGACGGGATTGCCGATTTCACGGTGCGGCTGTTCGCGGCGCGGCCATGGCGGCGCTTTATCCGGCCATCAGTGATGATCGGCGGCGATTTCATGCTGCCAGAGGCGGCACCGCTGCCGCTCGCGCAGGGATTGCTGGCGGCGGAAATGGCTATGAACCTGCAAATGGCGCTTGGCCAGCGGCGCTATCTGTTGCTCCACGCGTCCGTCGTGGAGCGGGATGGCCGGGCGCTGTTGATGACGGGCGAATCGGGCGCGGGCAAATCGACGCTGGCGGCCCTGCTCGCCGGGCGCGGCTGGCGGTTGATGGGGGATGAATTCGCGCTGGTTGATCCAGCAACCGGGCTGGTTCACGCCTTTCCGCGTCTGGTGAGCCTGAAGAACGAAGCGATCGGGGTCGTCGAAACCGCGCTGCCCACCGCCCGGTTCGGGCCGCTGCTGGCGGGCACGCCAAAGGGCGACATCCGCCATCTGGTGCCCGATGCCCGCGCGATTGCGGCGATGGACCAGCCCGCCCGCCCTGCGCTGTTGCTGTTCCCGCGCTTTGGTTTTGAAGGGGCAACCCGGCCGGTTGAGCAGGGCGAGGTGTTCGTTCGCCTTACTCAGGCATCGACGAACTATGTGGCGATGGCAGAGCGCGGGTTTGATGCGCTGACCGGGCTCGTGACGGGCGTGCCGTCGGTCGCGATCGATTATCCTGATAGCGATGCGGCGATCGCGCAGGTCGAAACATTATGGGCCGCGCTGTGAGCCGCGCGCGGGACGGCTGGCTGCTCGCCACGGCGCTGTGCGATCCCGCCGGGTGCGCTGCACTCGACGCGCAGGGGTGGACGGAATTGCTGGCGATTGCCCGCGCCGAACAATTGATCGGCACGTTGGCGCACCGGCTGGATGGGCTGCCCGTGCCCGGTGCGGCCGGGCGCATCCTGGCCGACGCTCGCGCATCGGCGGCGCAGGGGCGCGTGGCGGCCTTGTGGGAGGCGGAGATGGCGCGCCGGGTGCTCGCGCCGCTCGGCTGTCCGGTCGTGTTGCTGAAGGGCACGGCTTTCGTCGCGGCAGGGCTGGCGGCGGGGCAGGGGCGATCGATTGGCGATCTGGACATCTTGGTGCCGCGCGCGGCACTGGCCGATGTTGAGGCAGCGCTGATCGCGGGCGGGTGGGAATGGGTGAAGCCTGATCCCTATGACGACCTCTATTATCGCCGCTGGATGCATGAACTGCCCCCGCTCATCCACCGCGACCGCGACCGCATGATTGACGTCCACCACACCATCCTGCCGCTGACCGCGCGGATAACGCCTGATCCCGCCGCGATCATCGCTGATGCCGTGGCGCTGGAAAACGGGCTGATGGTGCCGGGGGTCCCTGATATGCTCGTCCATGCCGCCGCCCATCTGTTTGCTGACGGCGATCTGGCCGGGGGGATGCGCAACCTGTGGGATATCCACCAGCTGATCGAGGAATTCGGGCTGGACGGCGTTGCCGCGCGCGCTGCGCATCACGGCCTGTCGCGTGAAATGGCGCGAGGGGTGCGGCTATCCGTTGCGCTTTATGGCACCGATGTGCCCGCCGCCTGGCAGGGCTTGACCTGGGTCGACCGGCGCCATCTGCGCCGCATCACGGCGCGGGACGGATGGGGCCGGGCGGTGCACCCGGTGACGCGGCTGAGCTTTTACATCCGATCGCATCTGCTGCGCATGCCGCCGCTGATGCTGACCCGGCATTTGTGGACCAAATGGCGCGGCAATGGCGCTGCGCGCTGATGCTTGCGCACGCTTGACACCGTGGTTATAGGCACGCCCCCAAGCCACTTGCGGTCGCTGGCTGATCATCGAGCCGGACTCCGTCGGGGAGTAGCTCAGCCTGGTAGACCACTGCCTTCGGGAGGCAGGGGCCGGAGGTTCGAATCCTCTCTTCCCGACCAGCATTTCATGCCTTTAAGTTGGCCATTATTTGCTGATGTGATGCGGACGAAAAATCTGCCGCCTGCGGTAACTGTGCGGTGCGCGCCGACTGCGCGCGCCTCGATCTGGTCACGAATGGCCTCTGTCACAGCCAGCGCTTTGCGATGACTCGCGGGGTAGTCCTGTGCTTCAAAACCGTATTTTCGGTACCGAATTCTCCTCCGCTTTCTCTGTCACGCGTACGCCCAACACCGTTTCGTCAATCGACTGATCCACCGGCCAATTAAAAACGATCAAACGCGTACATTTGATCTGGGGCCACCAGTTGGTCGTGATTTGGTGTCCACGCTGGCGTCGTAAATACTTCCAAAAACCGTTCCCGTTTATGGGCCGGTCGATTCCCGTTTTATGGCCAATAAAACGGGAATCTCATAATAATCGACCAAATACCCCCCCTAAGCGTCGCAGAAGCTCTAAAAATGCGGCATTAAATCAGCAAATTCCCGTGTTTTCGTAAACGGGAACTGCAACAAGATAAACGGGATCGGCATGGGTGTGCTGGATCGGAAAACGCGTCGTCCGACCTTTTCGCTTTTGGCTGGCCAGGCTCCCGACGCAAAACTTGCGATCGCGGGTAGAAATAGTAGAACTGCGCCCGTCGAGAGGGCTTGGCACGGTGAGATCCGTGCCGAGCGCGATCGACGTTGTTCGTGCTTGGTCCGGTCTCACCTTAACCGACCCCGTGAGGGGTCTCGACAAGGTGAACGATGATGACAAAGACCCGCATACCGAAAACCCCTATCCCCAAGCGACTGCTGACGTTTCTCAGGCTGGCTAGGCTGCGCGGTACCGATGGAGGCCACGTTCTTCATCGCAACGGTATGCCGCTTGATAACATGAAACGTGCTTTTAATTCGGCCTGCTCTGATGCTGGTCTAGAAGGAGTCACCCCGCACACGCTGAGGCACACGTGCGGCACTTGGCTCGCACAGGCCGGCGTGCCTGTGGACAAAATTGGTGGTTGGCTTGGTCACTCAGACGCGCGGACGACGCAGCTATATGCACACCATCACCCCGACTTTATGGAACAAGCTCGCAACGCAGCCGATAGGAGGAGATCATGAAGGCGGATGGCGAGTGAATTGTGCCCGCGCCAGCCTATCAGAGGCTGAAGTACTAACGGTAATACAGCCATACCTAGGGAAGATCGTCAAAAAATGTGTTTTCCGAGATATTAAAACGCAGCGGCCTGCGCTTTGACCCCTTGCGTTCCGACAGCTTGTTTCGCCGCTCACCCGGCGGCAATCCTGAGTCAAGTTTGGGCACAACGTGACAAATCGGTCCTGAAGCGTGCATGGGCAGGGCGAGCGCGACGAAATTCGGGCTGCGACGAGGAATGAAGTAACAATGATTAATCGCGTGTTCGGCAGGTGGCTTGCTCCAAAGTTGCCAGAACGACCCATGATTGCACCCGGGCAGCGCATCTACGCGATTGGCGATATCCATGGCCGCGCCGATCTGCTCGAAAAGCTGATCACGATGATAGAGGCCGATGATGCCTTGCGCGGCGATGCAGAGATTCTGCTGATTTTCTTGGGCGACCTGATCGATCGCGGCCCGGATTCCGCCAGCGTCGTCGAACGGGTTGGGCAATTGCTTTTGGCCGGCGATCAGGTTCGGCTGATCAAGGGCAATCACGAGGAAGTCTTTGTCGCCGCCGCAGGGGGCTGCGCGCGGTCCACCCGGTTGCTGATGAAGATCGGCGGGTACGAGACGCTGGAAAGCTATGGCATATCGCGCGCCGAGGCGGATGAGGGCACGATGCCGGAT
>JBBQDD010000121.1:0-7066 GCA_038319335.1 Sphingomonadales bacterium | reverse complement strand
CTGGGACGATCACGCCACCGGGTAGCGCAACCGCCCGATGAAGCGCGACAGGCTCGGCAAATTCTCCGTCCGCGCGATAAAGCCGGCCTTGGCCTTTTCGAACTGCATGATCCCCTCGATCCGGCGGCCCAGAAAGGCGCGGGTATCGGCCCAATCTTCGCTTTCATCATTGATGAAGACGGTGATGGTCGCGCCGTACACCCCGGCCAGGATCGTGCGCTTGGTATAATGGTTGTAATCCGTCGCGGTATCGCCCGCCTGCCGCCAGATCAGATCAACCGTCCGCCAGCCAAGCCGCGCCGCGCGCGCGATATTCTGGGGCATGGCCAGCACCGCCAGCGCCCGGCGAAGCGCCTCGCGGTTATCCGCCACCGCCGCCAGCCGCGCCTCCACCAGCGCCGTAATCCGCGCGCGCACCTTCATGCGTTGCAGCGCGACATCGGGCACCGCGATCGTCATCGCATCGTCGACATGCGCGAACCACGCATCGATCATCGCCACCGCGCCGTCCGCAAAGGCCAGCCGGGCGATATCCTGATCGACGCCGGCCGTTTCAGCCGCCAGCGTCAGCGCGTCATTCGTCCAGCCATCAAACGCTGCATTGTCAGCGATTAGCGGCGCAAGCGCAGCGCGGATTTCATCAAGCGTGGGATCGGCGGGAAGCGGTACGGGCATCGAAAATCTCCTTGGCCGCCTTCTAGCGGCTGGGCTTGCCGTCGCCAAGCGGCGCGGGGCGGCGGACCAGCACGAGCGCAATCGCCACCAGCATCCCGCCAATCATATCGGCCAGCCCCAGTTGTTCATGGAAAACAACCCAGCCGGTGATCGCAGCGACGATCGGCTGGATCAGCAGGCCGATGCCAATCACCAGCGGGCTGAGCTTGCCCAGCGCATAGATCATCATTCCCTGGCCGATCACCTGGCTGGCCAGCGCCAGCCCCACCAGCGGCGCCCAATCACTGGGGATGATCCGTTCACCCAGCATCAGCGCCATCCCCAGCAGGGGCAGGATGCTGGCAATGGTCGACACCGCCAGCGCGGGGATTGCCGCCATTGTTTCGCGCGCGCGCGCCATCAGGATGAAATAGCCGGTATAGAGAATGCCCGCGAGCAGGCAGAGCAGATCGCCGATCAGGTTGGCCGGACTCAGCTCATAGGACCGGCCGAGCAGCAACCCCGCGCCAATCGTCGCCAGCAGCAGCGCGGTGCCCTGCATCCGGCTGGGCAGCGCGCGTGCGATGATGAAGCCGTAAACCGGGAAAAACAGCGTCGCCGAATTCCCGAACAGCGTTGCGTTGGCCAGCGTCGTGCCCAATATGCCAAGGTGCCAGCTGGCCAGATCGGCTGCAAAAAACACCCCCGCAAACGCCACGAATCCCCAGATCGAACGGCCAACCTGCTGCGGTCGCCAGCCGCTGCCCAGCGCGAGGATGATCAGCAACGGTGCCGCCAGCGTGATCCGCCAGAATGCCGATGCGACCGGCCCGGTATCGGCAATCCGCACGAACAACGGGCCAAAGGCGAGCGCAACATTGGCGATCAGCAGCGCACCCAGCGCGCGCGCCGACCCTGCCGGGGATTGGTTGGTGGAGGAGGATGGAAAGGGGGCGGCCATGATCGTTAGTTTCTGCAGGCCTAGCTTTTCTTCAGGATCACCGGTGGTGCATTGCAGCGCATAGCGCCCTATGTCTGCGTCGTCGCCCTGCAAAACAGGGTATCTGATCGAGGAAATCCATCCATGCCCAGCCTGTTCGATCCCATCCAGCTTGGCGCCATCGCCGCGCCCAACCGCATCCTGATGGCACCGCTGACCCGCGGCCGCTCCACCAAGGGGCATGTGCCACAGGCGATCATGGGCGAATATTATGCGCAGCGCGCCAGCGCGGGATTGATCATTTCCGAAGCCACCGGCATCAGTCGCCAGGGGCTTGGCTGGCCGTTCGCGCCCGGCCTGTGGAGCGACGAACAGACAGAAGGCTGGAAGCCGGTGGTCGCCGCGACCCATGCGGCTGGCGGGCGGATCATCGCCCAGCTGTGGCATATGGGGCGGCAGGTGCATTCGTCGGTGATCGGCGAACAGCCCGTATCGTCATCCGCCACCGCCACGGCTGGCCAGGCGCATACCTATGAAGGGCGGCAGGATTTCGAAACCGCCCGCCCACTGCGGATCGACGAGATCCCGGGGTTGCTGGAGGATTACGCCCGCGCCACCCGCAACGCGCTGGCCGCTGGTTTTGACGGGGTGCAAATCCACGCCGCCAATGGCTATCTGATCGATCAGTTCCTGCGTGACGGCGCCAATGCGCGCGACGACAGTTATGGCGGCTCGATCGACAATCGCACCCGCCTGCTGCGTGAAGTTGCGGAAACGGTGGCCGCCGTGGCCGGGGCGGATCGCACATCGGTGCGGCTGTCGCCCAATGGCGAATCGCAAGGGGTGGACGACAGCAACCCGCACGCGCTGTTCACCGCCGCTGCAACGATCCTGAACGATATCGGCATCGGTTTCCTCGAACTGCGCGAGCCCGGCCCCGACGGCACCTTTGGCCGCACCGACGTGCCACGCCTGTCGCCTGCGATCCGCCAGGTTTTTGCAGGGCCGCTGGTCGTCAATTCGGATTATGTAACGGCGGAGGCCGCCCAGGCGGTGATCGATTCAGGCGTGGCGGACGCGGTCAGCTTTGGCCGCACGTTCCTGGCGAATCCCGATCTGCCGGAACGGCTGCGCACCGGCGCGGCACTGAACCAGGGCAATTGGCAGACATGGTACAGCCAGGGGCCAGAGGGCTATATCGACTACCCGGCGCTGGAGACCGTGTCGGCTGAGTAAGCGGAAGCAGGGCGGCGTATCGCGATTGCGGCGACGCCGCCCTTACCCCAGCGGCACGAATTTCAGCGGCAGTCCGTCCTTGGGGCGGGGGATGGGCCAGGGCTGCCATTCCGCACCGCTACCCTCGTCCAGTTCGATCCGGTATCGGCGCAGCAACTGCACCATCAGGATGCGGATCTGCATCGTCGCGAAATGCAGCCCCAGGCACATATGCGCGCCGCCGCCAAACGGCACCCACGCATATTTATGCCGCCCACGCACCTGATCAGGCGTGAAGCGCATCGGATCGAATTTCTGCGGCTCCGGCCAGATTTCCGGCATCATATGGGTATAGGCGATCGCGATATTGCAATTCGCGCCCGCCGGAATCCGGTAACCGCCAAATTCGAAGGATTTCAGCGCCCGCCGGGGCAGCGATGGCACGGGCGGGATCAGCCGGAGCGCTTCCTTGAAGGCATAATCGGTCAGCTCCAGCCGGTCGAGCTGGCCGTAAGCAAGCCCCTCATCATCATTCAGGCCAAGCGCATCAATCTCTGCGCGCAGCTTTTCCTGCCATTCCGGGTTGCGGCCAAGCAGCATGATCAGGCTGGTGGCAGACGATGTGATCGTATCGTGCGCGGCCATCATCAAAAAGTTCATGTGATCGGCAATGGCCATGTCGGCCAGCGGTTCGCCGTCATCATCGGTGGCGCGGCAGAATTGCGAGAAGAAATCCTGGCCGTCGCCCTCACGCCGCCCGGGGATTTCACGCAGGAAAAAATCGACCAGATATTGCCGCGCCTTCACGCCCCTGGCCATCATCGTGCCGGGAATGGGAATGCGGATCGGCGTGACGCTGGCCTGCACTTCATCGACAAATGCCTGGTTGATCCGGGTCGCTTCTGGCCCCAATTCCATGCCGAGAAAGCTTTCGGCCGCCAGATCGAGCGTCAGTTCCTTGATTGCATCATAAAATTTGATCGGCTTGTTGCCCCAGCCGCTCACTTCCCGCGCGATGCCGGTATTCAGCGCCTGCGCATAATGGCGCATCGGCTCCGGCTTGAAGGCCACCGCCATCACCCGGCGATCCGCCCGGTGCTTTTCGAAATCCATCAGCATCAGCCCGCGCGGGAATAACAGGTTGAGCAGCGGACCCCAGCCCTGTTCGGACGAGAACAGCTTGTCGCGGTCGAACAGCAACAGCTCGTTCGCGTCGGGGCCAACCATGTTGACCTGCGGGCCGCCAAAGGCATTGTTGCGGAACACGGGGCCGTACGTGGCGATCATCCGCCGCCCGAACCCCACCGGATCACGCAGCATGCGGAACGTGTTGCCGACCAGCGGCAGGCCGTCCTCCCCCGGAATATCGCGGATCGCACTTTGCGGGATCGGTTTCAGCCAGTGCGGATTGGCCTTGAAACTATGGGCATAGGCCATCGGGGCTCTCCAGCGGGGGCGTTACTGACATCAGTATAAGTAAGCCCGCGCGAAAAGACTAGCGGCTTGCGCGGCGCGCCCGCCACGCGACGGCGCTTTGTCCCCATGCATCGACGCGAAAGTCCTCAAGCGGGGCCGGCAATCGGGTGGGGCCACCATTGGTCGAGCCGAGCCGCCGGGCAAGCGCGATGGAGGCGCTGTTGTCCGGGTGGATGGTGTGGATCACCTCTGTCCAGCCAAGCACGTCGACGGCATAATCCATGGCCGCCGTGGCAGCCTCACGCGCATAGCCCTGGCCGGTAAAGGCGCGGGCGACGCCCCAGCCCACCTCAGTGCCCGGCCACCCTTCCGGCTGCCAGGGGCCGGTGCGCCCGATCCACTGGCCGGTTTCGCGGTGGATCATCGAGAACATCGAAAAGCCCCGAATCGTCCACGCGCCCGCCATGGCGCACAGCCCGCGCCACGCCGCCGGCCGGGACATGACGCCGCCCAGAAAGTGCATCGTTTCGGCGTCTGCGTGAAAATCGGCCCAGGCGTCAAAATCCTCCGCGGCCACCGGGCGCAGGATCAGGCGAGGGGTGAAAAGGACGGGGCCGATCACGGGCGCGCACCGCCTGCGGTTTCGTTTCCGGCGCGGTCCAGCCAGGCGGTCGTGATGGCCCGTATTCGCGTGCGCACGCGGCGCTGCAGCACCAGAACCAGCGGCAACATCAGATAGGGTGAAACGATCATCAGCCCAGCCAGCACCGCCACCGCGACCACCAGCGCCACCTTCACCCCGCCGATCATCGATGCGCTGCCCGGATCGATAACGATCGTGCGGGGGCCCTTGGCGTCGAACAACCGGTGCGTGGTAAAGGCGGTGCGCCCGTCAAACGCAACCCGCTGCAGCTTGCCCACTGGTGCCACCTTTTGCGGCTGCACCGGAGTGCGATCGGCTGGCAGCGCTTTAGGCGCGCCAGGGGAGGCGTCGGGAGATGGGTGCGGGGAAGACGCCCAGCTATCAACCACCACCAGCCGCCGATGGCGTTCAAAAATGCGATAGCGCGACGGGGGCGGCTGGCCCGGCATGGGTTCAGCCGAAGCGGGCCTTCAGCGCCATCATCGCCAGCGCGGCCTTGGCTGCTTCGCCGCCCTTGTCCTTGTCGGCGGGGTGGGCGCGGGCGAGTGCCTGGCCCTCATTTTCCACCGTCAGGATGCCATTGCCGATGCACAGCCCGTCCATGCTGAGCGCCATCAGCCCGCGCGCACTTTCACCCGCGACGATTTCGAAATGATAGGTTTCGCCGCGAATCACCACGCCCAGGCCGACATAGCCGTCATAGGCCCCTGTTTCCGCCGCCATCGCAATCGCACCGGGCACTTCAAGCGCACCGGGCACGGTGATCGTTTCATGCGCATGGCCCGCCGCCTCAATCGCGGCGCGGGCGCCCTCGATCAGCATGTCGTTCAGGTGATCGTAGAACCGTGCTTCGACGATGAGTAATTTTGCCATGTCTTCCCTAAAAATACTGCCTTCGAAAAACTGCCGGTGTGCCGAATTTGTTTCAGCATCCATGTCACCTCAGGCGCGGAACATCCACTTGCGCGGTGGACCCTGAAACACGTTCAGGGTGACGGCAACGGGAGTCATTCCCCGCCGGTGCCGGGGATCGGGCGCTCACCCACGATGCTCAGCCCGTAACCGTCGAGCCCGACCAGGCTGTGGTGCGTATTCGTCAGCAATACCATGTCCTGCACGCCCAGCTCCGCCAGAATCTGCGCGCCAACGCCGTAATCGCGCAGTTCCTCAATCTCCGGTGCGCCTGCACCCTTGCCCTCGCCGCGCAGCTTGATGAAGCGCGATACGCTGTCCTTCATCGGGCGGTTGATCACCACGATCACGCCTGATCCCGCCTCGGCAATCAACTCCATCGATCGCGACAACAGCCCCGATCGTTCGGATTGCTCGCCAAACATGTCGACAAACCATGATGCCGTATGCATCCGCACCAGAGTGGGCTGATCGGGATCGATCCGTCCCTTCACCAGCGCGATCGTCTCATCCCCGCTGGCCTTGTTATAGAAGGTCATCGCCTTCCACTCGCCACCCCAGCGGCTCTGGAACGCCATTTCGGCACGCTTTTCGACCAGATGGTCATGCTTGCGGCGATAGGCGATCAGATCGCGGATCGTGCCCATTTTCAGATTATGCAGCCGCGCGAACGACATCAGGTCGTCCATCCGCGCCATCGTGCCATCGTCCTTCATGATCTCGCAGATCACGCCGGACGGATTCAGCCCGGCCAGCCGCGCGACATCGACAGCGGCCTCGGTATGCCCGGCGCGCACCAGCACGCCGCCTTCGCGCGCCACCAGTGGAAAGACATGGCCGGGCGTCACGATATCGTCGCGGCCCTTGGACGAATCGATCGCGACCGAAATCGTCCGGGCGCGGTCAGCCGCCGAAATGCCGGTTGTCACGCCGTCGCTGGCCTCGATGGAGGTGGTGAAGGCGGTTTCGTGGCGGGTGCCATTGGCGCGGCTCATCAGCTCAAGCCCCAGCGCGTCGACGCGTGCCTTGCTGAGCGACAGGCAAATGAGGCCGCGTCCATGCGTTGCCATGAAATTGATCGCGTCGGGCGTCGCCATTTGCGCAGGGATCACCAGATCGCCTTCATTCTCCCGGTCCTCATCATCGACCAGAATGAACATGCGGCCATTGCGCGCCTCGTCGATGATTTCCTCAATCGCGACGAGCGCCGGGCTGTCGTCATTCGAAAAGACGAAGGTTTCGAGCTTGCGAAGCGTGTCCGCAGTCGGGTTCCAGTCGGGCGATTC
>JBBQDD010000120.1:0-7078 GCA_038319335.1 Sphingomonadales bacterium | reverse complement strand
CGCGCGGCGCAGCAGGTGAACCTGACCAGGCCGGTCGCTGGCATGGCGAACAGCGTATTTGACGAGTGGGCGATCACCCTGATCCGCCCGCTGCTTGGCTGGCGCGTGGCTGATCTGCGCGCGGTTGCGATGGCGGGCGGGGTGCCGTTTGTGGACGATCCGAGCAATGTCGACCTCCGATATGACCGCACGGCGTTCCGCGCCTTGCTCCACGAAACGCCGTTGCTTGACCCGCTGAAGCTCGCGCGTTCGGCAGCGCATGCCGCTGAGGCTGACGCGGCATTGCGCGCGATCGAGGACTGGCTGTGGCGCGAACGCAAAGTGGTGCCGACCGGCGTTGATGACCCGGATTTTCAATCCTGGCTCGATCTTGCCGGTTTGCCGCGGGAGGTTAAACGTCGGTTGGCGCGCACCGCGATTGACTCGGTTCGAGCCGTCAATGCCATAACCCGCCCCGATTTTAGCGATGCAACGAACATCGAACCGCTGCTCGACGCGCTGGAATCAGGCAAATCCGCCACCCAGGCGGGCATTTTGGTGTCCCCAAAGGGCACAATCTGGCGTTTTGCAGAGGCTCCGCCGCGCCAATCACACTGATCGACGATACCGCCTAACTGTTCCATTGCCATTCACCTTTTGCTGCCTATCTTGGAGACTCGGAAAGGCGGCACGCGACGATGAACGATAACGACAGACAGCAGGGCCCGGGCAACGGCGACAATGGGGGCGGCAGTGGCAACCCCTGGATGAAAAATCTGATGATCTGGCTGGGCATTCTTGTTGCCCTCGCGCTGTTTGTCACGATGTTCGAAAACGGGTCGCGCACCGTCGCCACCAACAACGCGCTATCCTATTCCGCTTTCCTGTCGAAGGTGAGCGAAGGATCGGTGCGGGAGGTGAATATCGCGGGTGAGGTCGTTACCGGCATCACCACCAGCGGCGACAAGTTTCGCACCTATGCGCCTGCCGATCCGCGGCTGACCGACCGGTTGATTGAAAAGGGCGTCATCATCAACGCCCGGCCTGAAGAAGGCCCGTCGATCTGGCAGTATCTCCTGGTGCAGTCGCTGCCATTCGTGCTGTTCCTGGGCATCGCGTTTTTCGTGCTGCGCCAGATGCAGAAGAATTCGGGTTCGGGCGCGATGGGCTTTGGCAAGTCACGCGCGCGCATGCTGACGCAGAAGGAAGGCAAGGTGACGTTTGATGACGTTGCCGGCATCGACGAAGCGCGCGAGGAATTGCAGGAAATCGTCGAATTCCTGAAAGATCCCACCAAATTCGCCCGGCTGGGCGGCAAAATCCCCAAGGGCGCGCTGCTGATGGGGTCGCCCGGCACCGGCAAGACCCTGCTCGCCCGCGCGATTGCGGGGGAAGCGGGCGTGCCGTTCTTCACCATTTCCGGTTCTGACTTTGTCGAAATGTTCGTGGGCGTCGGCGCAAGCCGGGTGCGCGACATGTTTGAACAGGCGAAGAAATCCGCGCCCTGCATCGTCTTCATCGACGAAATCGACGCCGTTGGCCGCCACCGCGGCGCAGGGCTGGGCAATGGCAATGACGAACGCGAGCAGACGCTGAACCAGCTGCTGGTGGAAATGGATGGTTTTGAGGCCAATGAAGGCATCATCATCATCGCCGCGACCAACCGGCCGGACGTGCTTGATCCTGCGCTGCTGCGCCCGGGTCGGTTCGATCGCCAGGTGGTGGTGCCGCGCCCTGATATTGAGGGGCGGATCAAGATCCTGCAGGTCCATATGAAAAAGGTGCCACTGGCCCCGGATGTCGATCCGCGCACCATCGCGCGCGGCACGCCGGGCTTTTCGGGTGCCGATCTTGCCAATCTCGTCAACGAAGCTGCGCTCACCGCCGCCCGCAAGGGCAAGCGTCTGGTCGCCAATGCCGAGTTTGAAGAGGCCAAGGACAAGGTGATGATGGGCGCCGAACGGCGATCCATGGTGATGACCGACGATGAAAAGCGGATGACCGCCTATCATGAGGCTGGCCATGCGATTGTCGCGCTGCACGAGGCGGCGTCCGACCCGATCCACAAGGCGACAATCATCCCGCGCGGTCGTGCGCTGGGCATGGTGATGCGCCTGCCGGAGCGCGACAGCTACAGCTATCACCGCGACAAGATGTACGCGAACCTTGCCGTGTCGATGGGGGGTCGCGTCGCTGAAGAACTGATCTTTGGCTATGACAAGGTATCGTCAGGTGCGTCGTCTGACATCAGCTATGCATCGGGACTGGCCCGCGACATGGTGACGCGCTGGGGCATGTCGGATGCGCTGGGTCCGCTGGAATATGCAGAGCCGGAGGGTGAGACCTATCTTGGGTATTCCTCTGCCCGTCCGATGCGGATGTCGAACGAAACCGCGCAACTGATCGATGCTGAAATCAAGCGGATCGTGAATGGCGGGCACGAAAAGGCCACGACGCTGCTGACCGAACATATCGATCAGCTGCACATCCTGGCCGAAGCACTGCTGGAATATGAGACGCTGTCGGGCGACGAGATCAAGCGGCTGGTTGCGGGCGAGGATGTCGGGCGGCCCGATTCGGGTCCAAAGACGTCTGCATTGCCCGCTGGCGGCACCTCCATCCCCAAGACGCGCCGTCCCAAGGGGCCGTTCGGCACCCCGGCACCGCAAGGCGCCTGAGGCGGGTTTGATGTTGTCGGTCGTCGCAGCGGTGATGTTGCTGGTGTCGGCAACGGAAATACAGGCGGCGTCACCGCCGCCTGTTGCTGCCACCGGGGACAGTTTCGTTGCCGATGCCCGCGCGCTGGTCGAACGCGGTCCGGGTGCCGAGGATTCAGCCGAGGCGGACCAGCTTCGTGCGCAAATGGGCGCTGCAGGGGCTGCATTGCGGGCGCGCATCGCCGCCGATGTGGCCGCCGGTAAGCCGCCATTTGCTTGCCTGCCGCCGCCGGGCCAGGTGAGCCTTAATCTCGGGTAGATCGTTTCCGGCGTCGCCGCCCTTACCCCGGTACAACGCGCCGGCTCGTTCAACGAAGCGTTTGCGCTGGTGCTTGCGTCGCTTCATCCTTGCCCGGCAAAGCCCTGACCACTTCCTTTGCTGCCAGCATATTGTTATGGCGCGCGACGTGCCAAAGGCTGCAACGGGAATTGATGCAATGCGCAAATGGATGATGGGACTGGGTGTAGCGGCGGTGCTGTTGCCAGCGGCCGCCCAGGCAATGTCGGTTGCCGAATTCCTCGCCAAAACCGATGCGCTGAAGGCAAAGGGCATCATGGCGATGGCGTCGCCTGATATCGGTTTGCTGCGCGACGATATCGCCAGCGCGTCGGATGCCTATCGTGCCGGGCTGGCCGCTGAAACCGCCGCGGGCCGCAAACCGAGCAGCTGCCCGCCGCCAAAGGGCACCGCCAAGATTACCAGCGACGATATTATCGCCGCCTTCCGTGCGATCCCCGCGCCACGCCGCGCGCGCACCAGCACCAAAACGGCGTTCGCCGCTTTCATGAAGCAACGTTATCCCTGCAAGGGATGAGGTGCGGTTACCGCGCGATGAGCGCGCGGGGCATCACGAAATGAGCCCGAGGATTGCCACGAAAAAGATGATCCCGGCCATCACCGCGAATGTCAACAATGCCAGCGTGCGCCAGATCGCGCCGAAGCGCCCAATGCCGTAAGCGCCGCGCAATTGCTTGTACATGTGGAGTGGCGGGCCGAAGGCTAGGACCGTTGCGATCATCCCGCCGGGCAGGCCGATTGCCTTGCCGATGCTGAGTAATACCGCCCCCATCGTCATCGCCGACAGCGAGTAAATCGCAAAAATCGCATGATCATATGGGCCAACATCTCGCCGGAACGGGAACAGCAGCCAGATGAACGGGATTGAAATGGGGATCAGCGCCCAGCTATATTTATAGGCGCTGGACTGAAGTTTGTAGAGGAATAGCTTGGGTTCCTTGACGGCATAGGCAATCCGCTTGTCGAGCGAAGGGATGCCTGTGTTGATTTCCGACTTTTTGATATTGATGACGTTACCGGTCGTCAGATCATAGGCGGTTTGCATGCCGTCGATATCTTCGTCGACAGCCTCGATCTTGTCATCAAGCTTTTCGGTATCTGCCTTTCTGGCGCGCAAGGCATCACGTGTTGCCACCAGCTTTTCCCGTACCGATTTTTGCTGCTTGAGTTCCCTGATAAGTTCTGGCGGGGTGAGTTTTGATCCATTGCGATTGACGTTCACGTTGTCGCCGCCGACCGGGCCGCCAATCGACTCAAACGTGGCGACCATCAGGAACACAGAAAACAGGAACAGCGCCAGCGGCGATACGAATCGCGCGCGCTCCCCAGCGATATAGCGCCGGGTCAACTGGCCGGGCCGGGTGAACAGCATGGGCAGCGTGGACCAGATCTTGCCTTCGAAATGCCAGACGCCGTGCAGCAGATCATGCCCGATCGAGGCGAGCGTCCGGTGGACATGACTGGTCTGGCCGCATTTGTGGCAGAAATCGCCCTTCAGCGCGTTGCCGCAATTCAGGCACAGGCCTGATCCATGCGCGCCGTGCGCTGTTTCCCCGGCATGCGGCTCAAATGCCCGGCCGATAAGACCCCCGGTGGCAAGATCCCCCGCCGCTTCCATGCCGCCCGTCATCATGCTGCCCCCCAGAATCGGTTCAGGCTATCAAATGCACGGCCACTGCGCGACAAAATCTTGTGCAGCGCGACATTGGCGGGGACGGGCGGTGCTGCTAGCGATAGCGGATGGATAGTAGCGCGCCAGATTCCGTGAAGACAATCGCGCTGATGGGCGCACGTGCGCGTGCGGCATCGGCGGCGGTGGCATCGCTGCCGACAGCGGCGCGAGCAAGCGGGCTTCGAGCCGCGGCGGATGCGCTGCGGGCGGCGGCGCCCGCCATCGTCGCTGCCAATACAGAGGATATGGCAGCGGCAACCACGGCGGGCCTGTCGCCCGCGATGCTCGATCGGTTGCGGCTGGATGAGCCACGGATCGCGGCGATGGCGGCAGCCGTGGCCAGCGTTGCCGACCTGCCCGATCCTGTCGGCCAAGAGATTGACCGCACCACCGCGCCCAGCGGAATCGTGCTCACGCGGTTGCGCGTGCCGATTGGCGTCATCGGCATCATTTATGAAAGCCGCCCCAATGTTACGGCGGACGCAGCGGCGCTGTGCGTGATGTCTGGCAATGCCGTCATCCTGCGCGGCGGGAGTGAGGCATTGCGGAGCAACCATGCGATCCACGCGGCCTTTGCTGCGGGGCTGGTGGCGGCGGGTCTGCCGGGGGATGCGGTGCAGCTGGTCGAATCGACCGACCGAGCATTGGTGGGCGCGATGCTGACGGCGGCGGGGGTGATCGACATGATCGTCCCGCGTGGTGGCAAAAGCCTGGTGGCGCGGGTGCAGGCCGATGCGCGGGTGCCGGTGCTCGCGCATCTGGACGGCATCAACCATGTCTATGTCGATGGTTCTGCCGATCCGGCCATGGCGGTATCGATCACCATCAACGCCAAGATGCGCCGCACTGGCGTGTGCGGGGCGATGGAGACGTTGCTGATCGATCATGCCTATCCCGAACCCGGCGACCTGATCGCCAGCCTGCGCGCGACTGGCTGCGAGGTGCGCGGCGATGCCGCTGTCCGCGCAATCGACCCCAGCGTCCCGCCCGCCAGCGATGCCGATTGGGACACCGAGTATCTCGATGCGATTGCGTCCATCGCGTTGGTTGACGGGGTGGCGGGCGCGATGGCGCATATCGCTGCGCACGGATCGCATCACACCGACGCCATCGTCGCGAAAGATGCGGCGGTCGCCGAGCGATTCCTGGCGGGCGTCGATAGCGCCATCGTGCTGTGGAATGCCTCCACGCAATATGCCGATGGCGGCGAATTCGGCCTGGGTGCGGAAATCGGCATCGCGACGGGGCGGCTGCACGCACGCGGCCCGGTCGCGCTGGAAGGGCTGACGACCTATAAGTGGGTGGGGCGCGGCACCGGCCAGGTGCGGGGTTGATTGGGTTGTATCGGTTGTATCGGTTGTATACACAGAGCTAATGGAAAATAGCGTCGTCGTCACCACAAGGCTGGATAGAGCCACGATCGACCTAGTTGACCGTGTCGCATCAGCCGGGGGCCATAGCCGGTCCCGCTTCGTCGCGCGGGCAGTGACCGAAGCGGCGCGGCGGGAGGCGGCGTTCCTGGCCTTTGTGCAGGAGGGCGTCGATGACCTCGATGCAGGTCGCACCGTGCCGCATGAGGTGGTGATGGCAGAGCTTGATGAGATGATCGCCAAGCACGAGACACGATGCCGCGACTGATCTGGTCTGAGGCATCGCTGCGCGATATTGCTGAAATCGACGAGTTTCTGACGGGAGAGAATCCGCCAGCCGCCGCGCGGATCGCCCGGGCCATCAAAGCCACCGTCATCCGATTGCTTGATTACCCGCGCGTCGGGCGCGCCCTGGATGAAAACTTCCGTGTCCTAGGCATTCGCACGACGCCCTATCTGATCATCTACCGGCTTCGCGACGGTAACATCGAAATCGCACGGGTGCGGCACGGCAAGGAAAACTGGCTGGCGGAAGTTGAGGGGCCTCTATGACCCAACCCCCCATCAACCACACCCCCATCACCCGCAGCGGCCGGACGCGCATCGGCATTCTTGGCGGATCGTTCAATCCGGCGCACCGGGGGCACAAGTCGATCAGCATGGCGGCGTTGATGGCGCTTGATCTGGATGAGGTGTGGTGGCTCGTGTCCCCCGGCAACCCGCTGAAGGACCAGGCGACCGACATGGCCCCGTTCGCAGCCCGCTATGCATCGGCAGTCAAGATGGCGCGGCACGCGCCGATTCGGGTCAGTGCGATCGAGCAGCGGCTGGGCACGCGCTACACCGTGGACACGCTGCATAAACTCACTGGGCTTTACCCCAAAAAGCAGTTCATCTGGCTGATGGGCGGCGACAATCTGGCGCAGTTTCACCAGTGGCGGGGCTGGCGCGATATTGCCCGACAGGTTCCGATTGCGGTTATCGCGCGTCCGGGGTATGACAAGCGTGCCCACGCGGCCCCCGCGATGGGTTGGTTGCGGCG